>SKGV01000139.1 GCA_007117275.1 Methylophaga sp. | reverse complement strand
CGAAAGCCTGGGCTGGCTTATGGCATGAGCTCAACCTGCAAGCTAACATGTCCGGATACGTCAGCAAGGACAGATCAATGCAGCATCTCACCAATCTCAAAAAAGGGGTCTGTCCCCATTTACATGCTGTTTCCCAAATCTGAGAAATTGCTGATTTTCACTAACCCATCTGGAAACCGAGCCACTACTTCAAGCTCTCCCCCCATAGCCTCAATATGGCTCCTTAGGGTCGAAAGATACATATCGGTACGCTTTTCCATCTTCGCAATGGAGGGCTGTTGAACCTTTAAGAGTTCGGCTAGTTTTTTTTGCGAAAGACCACGTGCTTGACGCAGTTCATTCAAGGGCATCTCTGCAAGCAGCATGCGCGTTTTTGCTTCTGCACGCCCTTGTGACTCTGGTGACATTTTGCTCCGGAGTTCTGTAAATTTTTTAGCCATCGATCAGTCCTTCTCGCTTCAACTGTTCAAGGTGTTCGTCGTACAAGGCATCGGCTTTTGGCACATTTTTCTCATACCAGCGTTTATCACCTCTTTTATCGCCACCAATCAGCAGTATTGCCGACCGACGGGGATCAAAGGCATACAGCGTTCGGATAGGACGCCCGTCATGCTGCGTTCTCAGTTCCCTCATATGCGGATGCCTAGATCCATTAATACCGCTGCTGTGAGGGAAACCTAGATTTGGCCCCCGAGCTTCCAGAAGCCCCACTGAAGCGGCCAAGCTAACCTGCTCTGCCTCCGTCAAGCTGGACCACCAAAGACCAAATTCATCGGTGTATTCAACATTCCATGTCATGCGTAAAACATACCCTGGAAGGAATATTTTTTCAACCAAAAATGATCTGCCCTGATCAGAAGCAGAGGGGTCAAGTCAGATGTCGCAGTTCAAGAGCACCGCGACTCATAAGTTCACGGTCGACTCACATAATTCCCAGATAATACTCATGGGCTGGCTTCCAGTGTGTCGCAGGTAGCGCACCTGACCATAGAAATGAAACGGTGCTGCTTTTTTGTTGCGCAGCTTGTGTTCTCTGACAAATAGGTAGACTTTCACACCGTCGCGTTGGTGATGAATCAAGCCGCGGCCGCGACTGCTCTCTGGCGAGGTCTGGTTTTGCGATTGCCAATGGAATTGACGGTCACCCATAAAGTGATCCACGTACTGATGCTCGCTCACTGCACCCTGCTTATTTAGAGTCACAAGCAGCACGTGGGCTTTTTGATCTGCTAGGACTACATGGCCGGATTGCCAGTTACCGGGATTAAATTCCACGCCGAAAAGACCCGGAATATCTTCGCGCATGAATTCATGACCAACAAAAATTTCCAGAGCGTTGACTCGTCCCTTTAATCGAGCGAAAGTCACCATGCTGTCATCGGCGATTAGATCAGGATAATCGGGGTTAAATGCTTTTAGCGTGTAACTGCCATCGTCATTTTTCAGGACTTTGCGCAGCAGATACTGATTATCTCCCGCTGCATCCTGACGCTCGACTGCCATGACATCTCCCGTAATGCCTCCAGCACTAACGGAAGAAACCCGCTCTAGTAACAAGTAATCCCCATCGAGGATAGGATTCTTACCGCCATTCATAGAATCCCCGGAAGCGCGGGCAATAAAGTGTTTCTCCGGCACCAGTTTACCCAGGCCGCTTGGTGCCCTTACCTGCCACTCTTGGTCTGCCTTGCCCGTCTTGAAATAACCACAGGCTATCTTGATGTCGGGGAAGAAGGATAATTGTGCTTCTTCAGGCCCAGGAATTACGGGTTCAGCATCGCTGGTATCTGCCACCTCGGGCAAACGATGTTTTTTGTAATGCGCAAAGCGCCAATCCAGTACCTCCGCGGTCATGGCGCGAAACTCAGCCCAAATCTCGGGTACCACTGGCTCGCTGAAACGAAACATCAAGTCTTCCTGAGTGAACCAAGCGATGCCTGAGCTTTGCTCGGCGGTGCACCAAAACTTTATTGGGTTACGGCGCCAGTGCGCCAGCCACTCATTGCCGGCCAGTTGATCGGTTGATCGTTTATTTTCTGGCAGATCAATAAGCCAGTCAGGATTTTCTCGATACCACTTGGCGGACCATTCAGCCAGATTCCTCAATGCAATGGGTTCTTGCATCGCCTCAGAATCCAGCAAGGTCTGCAAAAGCACTAACTTGTAGGATTTGGATAATGACGTTGTGCTGAGGTCTCGAAACCACTGGACATAATGCTCGAGCGCCTGCAGTTCACCTTCAGCGGCATCGCCTTGCTCGTCGACAAACTCCCACCAGCTGCCATACTGTTTTCGCAAATTGGTGAGATTGGCGCCACTACGCCAGAACTCGACCAGCGTTGGCCGTTTTCCTAGGGTCGCCTTGAGCCTGGCGTACTGAACATCCAACCGACCATCCAACAGGCTATCGAGAAACTCGATAAAGGCCAGGTCATAGTTTACGAAGCAGCCATCGGGCAGGAGTGCATTGGCGTTTTTAGCGGCATCCACGATCTGTTGGCGTGTCGGTCGCGTACTAAACTGGCTGCCCAGCAACATCTCGGGACGATTAAGAAAGCTATGGTGGTTACCCACAAAATCGAGCACGACCAATTTTTCTTTGCCGTCATCGCGCCTAAGACCTCGCCCCAATTGCTGTAAAAAGAGAATCCGAGACTCTGTCGGGCGCAGCATCATGACGGTATCAATCGAGGGCAGATCCACACCCTCATTGAATAAATCTACAGAGAACAGCACATCCAGCTCGCCCTGAGACAATTGCTCCAAGGCCTCACTGCGGGTGAGATCGGAGTCGGTGTGCACACTGGAGGCACGAACGTCACGTTCTCTAAAATAATTTGCCATGAAGTCGGCATGGCTTTTTGAGGCACAAAAGGCCAATGTCTTGGACTGTGCCTTTTCACGCCACTCTTTCAGTGCATGCCTGGCTCTGCCTGAAGTGGCGAGCTTGTTCGACAAGCGATTGGGATCAAAGCGGCCATTGCGCCATGGGATGTGCTCGTAGTCGACCTCGCTATCGAAGATGCCGTAATAGTGAAACGGGCTCAGTTGTTGATCTTGAATGCCCTTAAACAAATCACGCCGATAAATCTCGTTGTGGCCACAAAGACGCAGAATGTCCGACTGGTCAGTGCGATCAGGCGTCGCTGTCAGACCCAATAGAAATCTTGGTGTGAAATAGTTTAAAAGCCTTTGATAACTGCCGGCAGCAGCATGATGAAATTCATCGACCACAAGATAATCAAAATGAACGGGTGCAAACCGTGACAAGTGGACCTCGCGACCCAGTGTCTGAATTGAGGCGAATAGCACATCGCAATTCGTGTCTTTTTGCGACCCGGTATAGCGGCCAATGCGCTTATCAGGCATCACTGCAAGGAATGAGTCTTCCGCTTGCAGAAGGATCTCCTCGCGATGAGCGACAAACAAGATGCGTTGCGCTTGAAAGTTCGCGGCATCAAACGCCGCGACATAGGTTTTGCCCAGGCCGGTAGCCATGACAACCAGACCTTTGGATTGCCCCTGGCGCCTAGCGTCTGCTAATGCGGCCAGAGCAGCCACTTGATGCTCCCGAGGCTCGGGTTTGACAAACTCGGTCTCAGTGGGATCGATGGCTGCAGCGCGAATTGGGGTGACCTTGCGCGCCTCGCGATAGCGACTCTCATAGTGTTGTATCCACTCATAAGTCAGCGGTGACACGCGCTCGTGGTCTAAAAGCTGTTGGAATTCGCGCCTGATCTCGTCCAAGCGCTGCGCCGCTAGGGCATCCGCTTGATTGGGGTAGTCGAGGTGATAATTCCACTCTAGACCTTGGGTCAAAGCGCTGGCGCTGATATTGCTCGATCCCACAAAGGCATCGGCACTCATCATCTCGCCATTCTTTGATGTCACAAATATGTAGGCCTTAAGGTGGAATGCCTGTGTGTGCTGCGTTTTAAAAATGCGAATATCGGCACCCCGCTCTGCCAGCAGCAACAAACGCTTTAGGGCTTGAGGTTCGGTGACATGCAAATAGTCACTGGTGAGCAATCGCAGACGCACAGTGCGATCATCAGCGCTGATCGCAGCCTCAAGATCACTAAACAACAGGTTTAGGCCAGATGAGCGAATGAATGAGACGGCGATGTCGATTTCAGTGGCGTGCGTCAGAGCGCGCCGAAGAGCCGGCAAAAGTTGCCGCTGAGCACCCCCGGTAAGCAAATATCGGCAGTGCTCGCTCACAACCCAGCCTTAGACTGGCGCCGAAGGCTGACCGTCTGCCAATGCAGCCCCTCGCGACCAAGAAGATCGGGAGTATTCCTACCGTCCCATGAAGTGACCGTCAGCCCAGCTTGGAAGGCTATTTGTGCCAGCTCGTCCGCATTCACCGGATACATGGGTCGTTCTGATTCACTTGGCCCCTGGCGCCAGATGATGACAATCACACCGGAATCCGAGAGCAACTCGGTCAAACGCTGCATCGTTGGAGACCTTTGCTCTGGCTTGATATGCATCCATACTGCACAGAGCAATATCAAATCAAAACCACGCTTGGGGACCTGTGTTTTGGAGAGACTCGGCAATTCATCTTGGAACCATTGGATGTTCTTATGAGGCACTGCAGCGGCAAGTTCAAACAAATCTTTTGCAGGCTCGACTGCGGTGACATGCCAACCTCTCTCCGCCAGCCAACGGGCATCTCGCCCGCTGCCGGCTCCCACATCCAAGGCATGCCCAATAGGAAGGTGATGAAGTAATGTCAACCAGTTGGCATGCACCGCATCCGCAGATACGGAGTCATAAACACGCTGATAGTGCGCGGCGTGTTCGTGATAATGCTTTACCACTGGATCCAATCTGTGACTTTCCTTTTGCCAAACCTCTAGACCAGGCTAGCCTTAGCAATGACTCAAAGGCAAGAGGCAGTGACGTGTCAAAAAAGGGGG
>SKGV01000050.1 GCA_007117275.1 Methylophaga sp. | reverse complement strand
TGATACCCTATCTGTCGCTGATGTTTGGTCTGGCGTTAATGATTGCCATTGGTGGTGCGGTGCGCGCTGGTCATTATCTTGGTGAAGGTAATCACCCAGCCGCCTCAGGACTGATGGGCCTGTGCTTGCTGGCGATCACGATCATTGCCCTGGCTTTTATGGCAATGAGCTTGCTGGCAGGCACACATATCCTGCGTTTTCTCGGAACGCCCGATTCACTAATGCCATTGATCCAGCCGTATTTTCACATTATCAGTGCTGTGCTTGTGTTGCAGACATTAACGATGGTGCTTTATTACTTCATACGACTGGACGGTGGTCAGCGACTGGCAACCACCGCATTGGCCATTGGTGCATCGGCAAATATTGTGCTGGATGCGCTACTCATTGTTGTGTTTGACATGGGTTTGCTGGGGGCAGCCTTTGCGACAGCCGTGTCACAGACACTTCAATTAATTATCTTGTCGGGCTTTTTCCTGCGTCATCAGCGCCGATTGCAACTCCTGCTTCCTTGGAAACAATGGCGACAACTTATCAAAGTTGCCTTTAACGGCCTTTCTGAGCTGGCCAATGAAATCTCTGCTGGCGTGGTTATTCTGGTACTCAACCTGATCTTGGTCAAACAACTTGGCGTAGAGGGTATCGCCGCATTTGCCGTGGTCAACTATCTGATTTTTGTTAGCTTGATGCTCTACTACGGCATTGCCGATGCGCTGCATTTACTGACCAGTCAGAACCATGGTGCAGGACAGTTGTTGCGTATTCAGGGATTTGTCCGCTCAGCAGTTAGCATGGTTTTGATAGTCAGCCTCAGCATGACGGGCTTACTGCTGGTTTGGCCTGAAAAGGTCAGTGGTTTGTTCATCAGCGATGCGTCTGAAGAGGTGTTGCTGCTATCAGCCAGTTATATTTCGCTGGTCTGGCCCTTATTTGTGATAAACGGCGTCAATATCATACTGGCGATTTATCTCACAGCAATGCAACAGCCGGTACCGTCGATGCTGATTGCTTTGAGTCGCGGGCTGGTACTTCCGGTGAGCCTGTTGTTGATCCTGACGGCCTTGTTACCACAACCCTGGTTTTTGGTCGCCTTGCCGATTGCCGAGTGGCTGACTTTTATTCTGGCAAGCCTGCTGTTTTGGCATTATCGGCCCTCGCATCGTCGCTGGCTGAAAACAAAAAACGCAGCCTGAGCTGCGTTTTTTGTTGTTTCTATTTGACCTCAGCGATCACTCCTCATCGACACGAAGTGCCAAAAACTGCGAGCTACCTTCGCGATGAATCAGCACAGGCACCGATTTTCCGGCTTCCAGGGATTTTGCGACTTCAAGAAATTGCTGAACACTCTCGATTTGAACATTGTTCAGACTTGAAATCACATCACCAGGACGAATGCCGGCACGCAAGGCAGGACCGCGTTCGACTTTCATGACGTAAACACCGCCACTGTCGAGACCCGCTTCCTGACGCTGCTCGTAAGACACTTCGATGACTTCAATTAGCAGTCGATCATCAGAGCTTCGCTGTGGTCCGACACGTGACAAAGCCACCTGATCTTCGTCGGGTAACTCTTCTATGATCACTGTGATAGATTGTTGTTTCCGCTCACGCATGATCTGCACATCAGTTTCTTTACCAACTGTGGTACGTCCAACGATCGGTGGTAGGTCAGAGCTCGTTACGATATTTCGACCATCGAACTCCAAGATGACATCACCAGCCCTGAAACCGGCTTTTTCGGCAGGGCTGTCAGGAATAACACGAGACACCAGCGCGCCCTGAGGGCGACTCAGACCAAACGATTCCGCCAGTTCACGATTGACATCTTGGATGACAACACCGAGCCAGCCGCGGCTGACATAGCCTTGTGCTTTGATTTGTTCTGCAACATTCATGACTACATCAATGGGAATCGCAAAGGATACGCCCATGAAGCCGCCATGACGGCTGTAGATTTGCGAGTTGATGCCGATCACTTCACCATCAAGGTTAAACAAAGGGCCGCCAGAGTTACCAGGGTTAATGGCGACATCTGTTTGTATGAACGGCACATAACTGTCACTGGGCAGGCTGCGTCCCAGGGCACTGATGATGCCAGCAGTGGCAGAGTAATCGAAGCCAAAGGGTGAGCCGATTGCCAGCACCCACTCACCAACTTTAAGGTCATTGGAATCACCCAACTTTAACGTTGGCAACCCTGTGGCTTCAACTTTCAACAAAGCAACGTCGCTGCGCTCATCGCCACCCAAAACTTCTGCCACCAGCTCAGTTCTGTCGCTAAATCTGACAATAATTTCATCAGCATTTCTGATGACGTGGTAGTTGGTCAGGATATATCCATCTTCTGAGAGCACAAACCCAGAGCCCACGGAATTGTGTGGGCGAGAACGGGGTTGGTTTGGGTTACCAAAAAAACGACGAAAAAAATCGTCTAATGGTGCGCCTTCTGGAACTTCCATATCCGGTGGCAACATCTGCTGGGCTGGAGCATCACGCTGAGTCTTGGTACTGATGTTAACAACACCATCAGCATTTTTTTCCACTAGATCTGTGAAGTCAGGAAGACCTCTGGCATGCGCACTTGTGCTTAACAAGCACCAAGCAAGAATGACACTCATCAAAGACCATGTTTTCGTTTGTATCATCATTTTTCCTCTATGATTTGCGTGTCCAGCTGAACAGCATGTGTTTTTAACTTGTTTCGCACCCAATAAAAGCCGGCAAAAAGCCCAACTATACCTGCGCTGATTTCTGCCAGTTCGCCCCATCCTAGGCTTCGAATTGCCACTGCTGCGGCAAACATAAACAAAATTGGCAGCAAATACATGAGTGCAGCACCCTGCACGAGTGCTTCCTCGGGGATTGAGACATATACGTGTTGGCCCGGTTCCATGTTTTCCGTGCGCGGCACAGCAATTCGAGTGAATTTTTTACCCACGTGCTTGGCGAGCAGGCCAGTACCACAGCCTTTCCTGACGGCACACTGACCGCAAGTGGACTGACGCTCCGCCTGAACCCATGCGATGTTGTCTTCTAGTTCAACGATGGTGGCTTTTTGTTCAATCATGGCTGATCGATATCAGCAAAGTAGATGGATGCGCCGATTTTTTCGACCGTGAGACTGGGCACCTCACCTACCACCGTAATGAAATGAGAATGGATAATGTTGCCGTAGGCGTTGATGCCTCCCATTTGTGTAGCACCTTGCAAATGACGATGCCTGGAGAGAATCCTTTCGATAAACACCGAGACTGAACTCATGCCGTCACTGTAGACGCGCTGCTCAACCTCAGCACCATTACTGGCTCTGAGTCTGGTCTCGAGCGCAACTAAAGAAAATCCCTCGGGCAGCCAAGCAACGTCCCAACGTGATAGACGGCTCTGCCGTTCGATGTCGGATGATGTTTGCTTATTTGTTCGACTGAGAATCACTTCATCGCCATCAAGCTTTGAGTGCAGCTTTTCGTCGTCAATCTCTATGTCTGTTTCAATGGATGAAAATGCAAACATCTCAAGCACCTCACCCTCAGGAGCTAACAGTTGGGTCTTGAGTAGCAGATCCGTCTCGGCATCTACCCACAACCGATAACCATAACGATATTCGTCAACGGGAGAAATCAGCAGTTCGCGTGCGTTGCGTCCAGCGACACGGGTCTCACTTTGCAGGGATAATTCATAAAATGGCAGCGCAGAACGCAGTTTGGAAGGCAAATCGGCTAAAAATCCGCTCCCCAGAGGACGAGAACTGATGTTGACCTGACGTCCCTCTGGATTAATGCAGGTGACTTCGTCATTAGAACGAATCACCTCGCGTGCAGGACCATTCAATGCAACTAACCTTTCAAGCTCGCCGTTTTCGTCAGCTCGATGATAGATTTTGATGGATTGGAGATTACTGCCTGACTGATAAGAGAATACCCCTGAGTAGTTGAGCGTTCTGGCCGCGTTATTCATACGTTCGAGCAGATCAATCGCCTCATCTGATGCGTATGATGTCGACACGAAAAGCAATAAACAAATCGACAACCAGCCAGGCAACAGTTTGTGTGCGTGACTCATCAATCGGTCCCGTAAGAAACAACTCGACCGTAGGAAAATACACCAGAGGTGCCTGCGAATTCATTGTGATCAATCAGATAAGTGTTAAGGCGTTCTTCAACTTCTCGTTCGGTAACCGTCCATCGATTACTTGTTGTAGGAACTGCTTGTTCAGCGATGGTGACCCTATCTGGATTGTCTACTTGAATGTTTATCACGCTGACAACAGCCAGTGCCCCCACTGACGCGGCCATGGCAAGTCCAGCTACTTGCTTGTTTAACAGTGCCGGAAACCGCAGGATTTTGGCTTTGGCTGAGTTTTGCACTGGTTGACTGTATTCGGGCTCCTTGGCTATCGCTGCCGTCAAGCGTTGATTGAGGGACATCGCATCGATACTGCTGCCGCGCGAATAACCGTGCAGTAAATCACTGGCCTTCTGGTAGCGCATAAATCGCTTTTTGGCGCTGTCATCGGTCGTGAGCATCGCGATAGCATGTTCGATGTCCTTACCAGAGAGTTGTCCATCGACCAATGCAAATAAGATCTCATTGTGATTGACTGTCATTGTTAATCCTCTTCACCCATTACTGCGTTAACTTGTTTATCGATCGCCTCACGAGCACGAAATATTCGTGAGCGAACAGTTCCAATTGGACAGTCCATTGCTTGCGCGATTTCCTCGTAGCTCATACCTTCAAACTCACGTAGTTTAATTGCTGTCGCCGTATCATCTGGTAGGGATTCGATAGCTGCATGAATCGCATGTTCCAGCTCTGTACTCATGAGACTGTTTTCAGGCGTCTCAAATTCCTTCAACTCCGGTGCGTCGAAGTAAATAGTTGCATCCATCGCATCCACATCAGTGGACGGTGGTCGCCTGGATGCTGCTGTCAGGTGGTTTTTGGACGTGTTTATCGCAATGCGATAAAGCCAGGTGTAAAAAG
>SKGV01000091.1 GCA_007117275.1 Methylophaga sp. | reverse complement strand
GTGTCCTCCCAGAATAAATACTGACCAGTGCGCTGATTCGGTTGCAGTGCCATGCGCTCCATACTGCTTGCCATCTGGCTGAACGAGGGCAATAGCTTGTCACTAGGATTGGCTTTGAGTCGTGCCTCTGACGCGAGGCTATAGACCACCAGTAATAACACAATGGGCAGGAGACCGAGCAGGATCGCCATGGGTCTTTTTGCCTGTAAATTAAGAATTCGTTTCATAACTGTTCCATTTTTCAACCATAGTCAGCAGATCTCGGTAATCACGGGTGTTGTAAACACCCACTAAAACCGCCCTGCAGGGCGTTTTGCGTAAAGTAAGAAGTAAATCAGTTGCTGATAGCGCGCTGATTGTGCAAGACATGAGTCTGTGTAATGTCCAAGCATTTCGAACTGAACGCATTTAATACCTGCGCGAGAGTGAATAGCACTCGAACACCTCGAGGTGTCGAGATCATTTGAGCTAATGACGTGACTGAGAACTTATGCATCTTTAACCTCACTGATATTCCACGGTTAATCGAAGTATTCATGGCGTTTGCGCCGATTCTCCCGGGTTTTTGTCCCGCCGTGTGACCTTCAGTGAAGGTTGAGTGCTCTCGGACCAGCATTTCACTGTCAGAAATCGGAACCCTAGCACTCTATTTGTATGCTGCTGTGCAACGGCAACGCCGTGAATACAAAACGAGCACAATGGCTATCGCAAATCTGATGCCAGTTCTGCCTGCCAATAAAATTCAAAGACTTAACGCCAACTCATTAACAGACGCAGCCGAAGGCGGCACGAATTTGAGCCATCTTGGCGAGTACATGCCCCAAAATAGTGCAAAAAGTGGCGTGACGATCTTTGACAAATGCCTTGCGTGACAGCTAATTTGACCCAGTGCAGGCTAAGCATAAATAGCTGAGCTTGGCAGTAAAGCTGGATGCGTAAGCGTTAACCTATCAAGGATGAAAAGTCACAGATGAAAAAACTATCCACCTCAGCCCTGGCGAAACACCTGGGTCTTACTAGCAAAGATTTGTTTAGCAACCTTGCAGAAAAAGGCTACATACAGCGACAAAACGACACATGGCAGTTAACCGATGAGGGGCTGCGACAAGGGGGCGCCTATGTCGAGTCGTCCAAGTATGGGCAATACATCACCTGGCCAGAGAATCTGTTAGCCAATGAACTGAATGAGATGCCTGAGACACGCAATGAATCAGGCAACACATCACTAACCGCCAGAATGATCGGTGCGTACTTTGATATTTCCGCGAACAAAATTAACTTTATCCTCTCAGAGCTGGGCTGGTTGCAAAAAGGTATTAAAGGATGGCTAGTCACGGAACAGGGCAAGCGGCTGGGCGGTCAGCAGCATGAAGATCGCAAATCCGGCATCCCATTCGTGCGCTGGCCCAGCGATATTGTCGAACGTAAGTCATTAAAAGCGTCTGTCGCCGAAGTGCTAGGTATAGCCGCTGAGACATCGCCTGATAACAGCCCCGACACCCCAGCGGATAGTCAAACAGCAGAACTTGGGCTCAGGGAAAAGTTTGCAGCAAAACATCGAAGTGCAGACGGTCATTTTGTCCGTTCAAAAGCCGAAATGCTTGTCGATAACTGGCTTTACATGGCAGAAATTGTCCATGCATACGAGCGAAAACTTCCAATCGAAGAAGACGTGTACTGCGACTTTTACATCCCAACTGGAAAAGTTTACATCGAATACTGGGGCTATGAAAACGACCCCAAGTACCTGGCGAGAAAGAAGCAAAAGATAGAGATCTACAACAAGTATGGGTTTAACCTAATCGAGTTAACTGACCAAGATGTGCAGAACCTTGATGATGTACTGCCAAGGCAATTACTGAAATACGGCGTGCAGGCATATTGAATCAATCAGCTGGCTTTGTTTGTGCATGTTTAAGGCATCAGCTGATGCCTTAAACACATGGACGACAACGATGACTAGCACAGAGCTGATAAGCCGCTTAGGATTTAGATTAAACAGGAACTTTGTTTGCCAACCTGATTGAGGCATTTAGCGTTTAAGGCTTGCTAAGCCACGAAGTCGGCTCTAATGCCTTTCCTGCGAATGATTGAGATCTATTCAGCAGTTTTCACTCAATCCCATTTCAAACCGCCACCGGTTTGGTATTCGGTGACTTTGGTTTCAAAGAAGTTTTTCTCTTTGCGCATATTGGCTTGTTCGTCCAGCCAGGGCAGGGTCGCTTCGGCGCCTGGGAAGGGTTCTTCAAATCCAAGTTGTTTGGCACGGCGGTTGGCGGTGTAACGGAATTGGCCGTGATGAGCTTCTTTTGAGTATCCTAAAATCGGATCGCGCAGGATGTAGCCGGCATAGGTGGCTTCGGCGGCATCGGCTTCTTCGAACATGGTTTGGATTTTTTTGGGATCCAGTTTGACGTTTTCTTCTTTGATGATTTGTTTGCACACCCGAATGCCGAAAGAGGCGTGCATCACTTCGTCACGCATGATGTATTGCAGCTGTTCGGCGGTGCCTTTCATCAGGCCTCGGCGTTGCAGGGCAAAAATCGGGCTGAAACCATTGTAGAACCAGCTGCCTTCGAAGATACCAGCGAAAAACGCATAGGACATGACGAAGTTTTCCAGCTCATCCGGATCACGAAGGTCTATATCACTGCGCATGACGGTATCGAGTTTATCGTTGGCCAGTTTGATCTTTTGGTAAATCTCCGGCACCACGCGGTAGCGGTTGTAGATTTCCGACTGATCCAAACCAATGGTTTCGATGCAGTGCTGGTATGTCCAGGTGTGCAGGGCTTCTTCATAGACTTGACGGGCCTGATAGATCTGCAGTTCTGGGGCAGTCATTTTTTCCATGACCGCTAAACCGATATTACGCATGGCGAGAATGTCGGATGTGGTAAGGTAAGACAGCACATTTTCATAGACATGACGTTCTTCGAGCGTCAGTTTGTGACGATAGTCGTGAACGTCCTGTGCCATGTTGATATCCAGTGGCGTCCAGTGGTTCTTGTTGGCGTTGAGAAAGTAATTCCATGCCCACGGGTATTTGAACGGCGCCAACTGGTTGATATCCGCTTCACCGTTAATGACGCGTTTATCATCGGCATTGACCGGTTTGGCATTTAACGGTGGTAACTCACTGACGCTGGCTTTGGCTGGCGCGGTGTCAAGCTCGTTGGCGGCAACAGTCGTGGCAGCAGATGCTGCCTCGGCTGGTGTTTCGTGTGTTTTTGGTGATAAAGGATCGTCCCAGTTCAACATTATTGGCAAGCCTCGCAATCTGGTTCTAAGATAGAGCAGGCTTTAGGAGCTTCTAAGCCTTCGCCCAATACGATGTCATCATCTGCCTGTGTCGCAACCGATTTTAACTCTGGTGGTGAGCTCGGTTTTGGTGTTGCGGTGGAGGTCGGCGCTGCCGAGGTTTTTTCCTGGCCAGTTGCCCCCATTGAACGCAGGTAATACGTGGTTTTCAGACCACGCACCCATGCTAGTTTGTACAGGTTATCCATTTTTTTGCCAGACGGCTCAGCCATGTAGAGGTTGAGACTTTGTGCCTGGTCAATCCATTTTTGCCGACGTGATGCGGCTTCAATCAACCAGCGAGCATCCATTTCAAAGGCAGTGGTGTACAGGGCTTTGAGTTCTGATGGCACGCGGTCGATGCTTTGCAGGCTGCCATCGAAATATTTCAGGTCGTTGATCATGACCTCATCCCACAGGCCGCGTTTTTTCAAATCTTCAACCATATAAGGGTTGATGACGGTGAACTCACCCGACAGGTTTGATTTCACAAACAGGTTTTGGTAAGTGGGCTCAATCGACTGACTAACACCACAGATGTTAGAAATAGTGGCGGTTGGTGCAATCGCCATGGTGTTGGAGTTACGCATGCCCTGACGCTTGATTTTGTCACGCAATGCGTCCCAGTCCAGTGTTTGGCTTTCGTCCTGTTGCAGGTATTCGCCACGTGCTTCTTTAAGCAGCTTAATCGAATCAATCGGCAAAATGCCCTTGCTCCATAAGCTACCATCGTATGATTTGTATTTGCCACGTTCGGCAGCTAAGTCTGAAGAGGCATCAATTGCATAGTAGCTGACAGCTTCCATGGATTCATCGGCAAAGGTGACGGCTTCTTCAGAGGCGTAGGGTAGACGCAGTTTATACAGTGCGTCTTGAAAGCCCATGATGCCTAGACCTACTGGACGGTGTAGCAGGTTGGAATGACGTGCCTGCGGTACGCTGTAGTAGTTGTATTCAATAACATTATCGAGCATACGCATGGCTGTGCGGATGGTTTTTTGCAGTTTTTCTTTGTCCAGTTTGCCGTTTTCGTCAACGTGCTTAACCATGTTGATTGAGCCTAGATTACAGACGGCAATTTCCTGATCAGAGGTGTTGAGCGTAATTTCAGTACACAGGTTCGAGCTGTGAACAACGCCGACATGTTGTTGTGGGCTACGCAGATTGCATGGATCCTTGAAGGTAACCCATGGGTGACCCGTTTCAAACAGCATGCCCAGCATTTTGCGCCACAGATCCAGCGCCGGCATTTGCTTGAAGTTACGAATTTCGCCGCGTGAGGCTTTTTCTTCATATTCTTCATAGGCTTTTTCGAAAGCCAAGCCGGTCAAATCGTGCAGATCAGGCACTTCTTCTGGTGAGAAGAGTGTCCATTGTTTTTCTTCGGCGACTCGTTTCATGAACAAGTCTGGAATCCAGTTGGCGGTGTTCATATCGTGGGTACGACGGCGATCATCCCCAGTGTTTTTGCGCAGATCCAGAAACTCCTCGACATCAATATGCCAAGTTTCAAGATAGGCACACACAGCACCTTTACGCTTGCCACCCTGATTGACGGCAACCGCGGTGTCATTAGCGACTTTCAGGAAGGGCACTACACCTTGTGATTTGCCGTTGGTGCCTTTGATGTGCGCACCAAGTCCACGTACGCGGGTCCAGTCGTTGCCCAGTCCACCGGCATATTTAGACAGTAGCGCATTGTCACGCATCGCACTGTAAATACCACTCAG
>SKGV01000172.1 GCA_007117275.1 Methylophaga sp. | reverse complement strand
TATCTCAATGCCACCGATCCGCTGACGGTCAAACTAATGCGTAAAACCATGATCGAGTGGGGCTTTAAGGCGCAGCGTCTGGCGCACAAAGCGGCCAAGTACCTGGGGATTCTGGGCAATGATAAAAAGAAAGCGCCACTGCCCACCACTGGAAAAACCCCGATTCAGGCGCAAGTGGTGCATTTTGTCAAAAAGCCAATGCCCGGAAATTTGCCCACCCAGACCACCCGCGGCATGTTGGGATTAGAAGACGACAAACTGATTCCTATTTTGCGTGATCCGAACAAGGTCAACGAAGATACCGATGCTGTATTTTATTTCCCCGGCTGCGGTTCTGAGCGTTTGTTCAGTCAAGTCGGATTGGCGACATTAGCCATGCTATACGAGGTGGGCGCTGAGACAGTATTGCCGCCCGGCTATTTGTGCTGTGGTTACCCGCAAGCTTCCATTGGCGATGATGACAAGGCCACAGCAATTTCCACCGGTAACCGGGTGTTATTTCACCGTATGGCCAACACACTTAACTATCTTGATATCAAGACCGTTATTGTCTCGTGTGGCACCTGTATGGATCAGCTGCTCAAATATGAGTTTGAGCAAATCTTCCCTGGCTGCAGACTGTTGGATATTCACGAATACCTGATGGAAAAAGGCGTTAAAATGGAAGGTGTCGATGGCGTACAGTACATGTACCACGAGCCTTGCCACACACCGATGAAGACATACAAGTCAAGCAGTGTTGCGGCGAATTTGCTGGGACAGGAAGTGGCATTAAATGATCGTTGCTGCGGTGAAGCCGGTTCATTTGCGGTGGCTCGCCCCGACATTGCCTCACAGGTGCGTTTCCGTAAGGAAGAGGAAATTACCAAAGGTATTCGTCAGTTGACGGGACAAGATAAGGCGGTGAACGGCAGCGTCAAGTTGCTGACATCATGCCCGGCCTGTCAGCAGGGACTTTCACGCTACAGTGAAGATACTGGTATCGAAACTGACTACATCGTAGTGGAAGTCGCCAAGCATGTGTTGGGCGATAACTGGCAACGGCATTTCATTGACAAGGCAAAAGCTGGCGGTATCGAGCGGGTATTGTTGTAAGGGTTTAGTCACTGACGATGACGCTTGCAGTTTGCGTCGACTGGCAGCCGGCCAAAACTTGCTTCGCTTGGACACTGCCCGGATGCTTTCCAGTTAAAGTTGCGCTGCTCGCCAGCACAAAAGGGGCAGGAGTTGCCAGGGCCTCGCTTGATTGGGCGATGGCATTTAGCGTTATGATTTCGCCTTTAATGGATCACCGGCAAATTTAACCCTATCCCATCCATAACGCATAAAGTTGCGAATATTTTGGTGATCATCACCGTTTGGGTTGAGCAACACATCCTGCCGGTAATAACGACCAAAACAGGCTAAGGTGTGCGAGCCACTCAACTCATGCAGCTCTGCAAATGCCAGTATTTTGCAGGAACCATTGTTTTGCCCGGCTTCATTTGTGATGTCGCCATTTTTGAAGGCAGTGGGGGTGAACTCATAATGCGCGTCGATCACTGCCATGGTGTCTTCAAAGTCGATAGCCGATGGATTTTGATCCAAGGTGTCGAGAAAAGTCGCTAAATCCACAAATAAACCTCAAATAATCAAGAAAAGAAACGCGTAAAGCTGGCGACGCTGGCACGCTCTGTTCGGTATTGGTTAACAGCGGCGGAGTTGTCTTCATAGCCGAGTGCCATACCGCACAACAGGATGCTGTCATCCGCATAGCCTAACAGCTGTTTGACCAGTGCCGGATATTCAGCCAATGCTGCTTGTGGGCAAGTGGCAAGCCCTTGCTCGGTAGCGGCCAGCATCAGCGATTGTAAAAACATGCCAAAGTCGAGAAAAGAACCGGTCTGCATGCACCGGTCCATAAAAAACAGCAGCATAACTGGCGCATCAAAGGCACGGTAGTTAGCGGCCCATTGCTGTCGTTGAGCCTGTTTGTCGGCTTTTTCAATATTGAGACTTTGATACAGCTGCAAGCCGCAGGCACGACGGCGCTCGAGATAAGGTGATTGCCATTGTGAGGGATAATAGCTGTAATCAGGCTCGGCTGGCGTACCTTGTTCAAACGCGGTCTGAATCTGTTGCGACAATAGCTGTTTGGTTTCACCCATCACCACAGCGACCTGCCACGGTTGCGTGTTAGCCCCAGATGGCGCATGTCTTGCCAGATCCAATAGCTCATGAATCTGTTGCTGGCTAAGCGGTGTTGGCAAAAATGCTCGCACACTATGTCGGTTTAAAAGTGCATCTTTAACAGACATTCATCACGTTCCGATTTGTTGCGTCTAAAAATACAGCCTAACAGCTTAAGCGCAGCGAGTGCAGCGCACACTCAGTCAGCGGCCATGCTTGAGGCGGTTGCTTTATCTCGACTGGGTGCACTTAGGCACGCGACATATATTTGCCAGTGACCGTATTGATTTTTATCACATCGCCGATCTCGATATATTCGGGTACCTGTACTTCAAGGCCGGTGGCAAGTATGGCCGCCTTGGTGCGTGCGGCTGCCGTTGCGCCTTTGATGCCGGGTGAAGTGTCAATGATGGCCATGCTCACCGTGGCTGGTAGCTCAATTGCCAGTAGTTGATTGTCGAGCAGAATGGCAACAATATTATCGAGCCCATCGGTCAGATACATGCGTTCTTCGGCGATATCCGCGCTATTAATCGAAAACTGTTCGTAATCGTCAACACTCATGAATACATGGCTCTGATCGTCGATATAAGAGAATTGCACCAGTTTTCGCTCGCAATCAACCGGCTTAAGAAAGTCGTCACCTTTGAAGGATTCGTCTCTTTTCTGACCGGTTTTAAGATGGTTCAAACGCACTTTGTAGAGTGTGCTGGCACCCCGAGAAGAAGGGTTACGAACCTGAATGTCGCGCACAACATAAGGGGTATCATCCATTTCGATGACCACGCCGCGTTTTAATTCACTGGCTTTTGGCATTGCTGATATCCATCGTAAAAAAGCGCCGATTATAGCTGAACAAGAGATCTGAATTGGCGAAACCAACTGGGAAAATAAGCCAGACGAGTTATTCAATGCCCTCGAGTGGTGCTAATGTTAGTGCGTCGCCAGTGATGGATTCATTGCACCAACCCACGACTCAGATGAGCGATTTACTGGGCAGGTGGGGCTATAATCTAAGCTGGATTTTTCTGAGACAATCATTTATGGCAATTCAGTGGTTTCCTGGTCATATGCATAAAGCCCGGCTGGAGATGCAAAAGGTGCTGCCGCAGGTGGATTTGATCATTGAAATTCTGGACGCCAGAATTCCATTCAGCTCTGCCAATCCAATGCTGGAAAAGCTGCGGGGTGACAAGCCCTGTATCAAGGTGCTCAACAAGGCCGATCTGGCCGACCCTGAGCTGACACAGCAGTGGCAACAGTATCTTGAGTCTCAACAGGGTGTGAAAACCCTAACGATGACAGCCACTAATGATAATCGTCGCAATGAACTTATCCAGCTTTGCTGGAAACTGCTGCCAAACAAGCAGGATAGCGCCAAGAAAATTCAGGCGATGATCCTGGGCATCCCTAATGTTGGCAAATCAACGCTGATCAACACGCTGGCCGGTCGTCAGATTGCAAAAACTGGCAATGAGCCTGCTATCACTAAAGGTCAGCAACGAATCAAGCTAGATGAATCGATTGTCTTACATGATACGCCCGGGGTGCTCTGGCCCAATCTCGAAAATCAACCGAGCGCCTATCGTCTGGCAGTGACGGGCTCAATTAAAGAAACCGCCTTTGAAAACGACGATATTGCCTTGTTTGCTGTCGAGTATCTCAGTCAGGCGTATCCCCAGCGACTGCTTGATCGCTATCATCTGAGCGAATTAACAGATTCGGCCTTGCTGACGCTTGAACACATCGCCGCTAAACGCGGTTGCCTGAAAGCCGGAGGCCATGTTGACTTGCCAAGAGTCAGTAAAATTCTGGTCAGCGAGCTGCGTAGCGGTCAATTGGGAGAGCTGACACTGGAAACACCGCAGATGATGTTGCGTGAACTTGAAGCGGTTGAGCTGCTGCGTGAGGCAAAGGCGGCCAAAAAAGCAGCACGTGAGCAAAAGCGTAAACGCAGATAGAACCAACGGCTGTGATCAGTAGTCGGTTGATGAGTGAGCATGTTCAACTCTTAATGGGAGGCGCTATGAAAAAGTTTTTAATGTTTTTGAGTGTAGTTGCTATCGCAGGGTGTGCCAGTGCGCCTTCCATTTATCGAGCCCCTGCAAATGATCTGCAATTGACCCAAGTGCTCAGTGATGTGAATGCTGCTCAGGCTCAAGTGATTCGATGGGGCGGCGCTGTTGTCGAAGCCAACAACCAGCCCGACTTTGCTGAATTGACATTGGTTCAGTTTCCACTGAATCGGATTGGCAAGCCGGTGGCTACCTTACAGAGTGATGGACGTTTTATTGTTCGTACAGATCAGTTTCTGGATCCGCTGATTTATCATTCTGGGGCGCTAGTCACGGTGCTGGGGACGGTGTCAGAACTTAGAAGTGTTGCCGTGGGCGAGCGAACACTCCAACAACCGGTCATCGAATTACAACAGGTGCATGTCTGGCCAGATAATTATGGTGACAGACAGCATCCATACAATCCCAAGCACGACGCGCCTTTCCTCGGCTATGGCTATTACGGTACCGGCTCATACTCACCCTAGGCTCTAATAGCTGATAAACCTAAACGAGAATTAGTGACATTTACCTTTCGCCAGCGGCTACGCTGCATTCCATCAGCATGAGTAATGAGGGAATGCACGATGCCAAATCTAACAGAAAATCAGTCCGCATTGCCATTGACGGCACAAACTTGAATCCCTGATCAAACAGGGAAAATTTCATGCCGATGACTTCAGTTGCCTGGATTGATCATCCAAGCAAACCCTGTGGAGCGTATTGCTCAACAGCCCAGCCAGAAACATACACGCACAATCAATCAGCTACTCATCAACATTGATGGCAATCAAGCCCTGATTCTGTCTGCAATTCAGCATCTGGAAGCCATATATCGTCAGCACAACAGCCCCTG
>SKGV01000104.1 GCA_007117275.1 Methylophaga sp. | reverse complement strand
TCACGCTCACGCGCGAGCCGGTCCTGCATATCATCATAGGTGCGACCACGCTCATAAAAGTTTTCAAGTACTAGGTTAGGTGGTGATGAGAATGCTTGATAAATGAAGAAAATATTCATGGATACAAACGTGCATAAAAATGCTAGTCCTGCCCACACCCAGGGGTTCTTAAATGCTTCACTATTTTTTTGCGAAATATTCATCATAGAATTAACTCAGTTTGGTGCCATAAACATACTTTCATAACGGATTTGAATATCCGGCCCTTCGATAACCTCGGCTGTAAAAATAAGCGGAGAGATCGCTTGATTGATAGCCTCTTCCTCAAGTCTGACCAATGCAATGACCTGATTCATTCGACCTGGCTCGATGTAAACAAGATCATCTAGGCCATGCAAGGTTGCCCCTTCAAGCCCACTTATTTGGTACTGCACTTCAATTGGATGTTGTGTCTTGTTGAGCAAACGCAGTGTGTACTTGTTCTGTATTGAACCATCGCTCAGCTGCACATACAACGGCTGACGTTCTGGCATCACGTTAAATTCTGTGGGTGTCAGATTCGTAAAGCCATAGACGACACCACCGCAAGAGATCATCAAAATCAGTCCATAGATCATCACGCGGGGGCGTTTAAATATAGGGGCTGCCTCGTGTTTATGATGTAGCTCTTTATATGAGGCGTATCTTACTAAGCCTTTAGGTTGGTTAGTTTTTTCCATGATTGTGTCACAGGCATCAATACACAGCCCGCAGGTAATGCAACCCTCTTGCTGACCTTTACGAATATCGATACCGGTAGGACACACAGCGACGCACATCCGGCAGTCGATGCAGCTACCCTTGGCACTATCGAGTTGTCCTTTCTTCAGCTTGCCTCGTGGCTCGCCGCGCTCAGCATCATAGGCTGGCAGCAAGGTGTCCTGATCGTACATAACACTTTGTAAGCGAGCATATGGGCATAGCCAGAAACAGACTTGCTCACGCATAAAGCCTGCAAACACGTAGGTTCCAGCGGTGAACATGCCGAGTACAATCCAAGCCGGCATGGCCGCTTGTAAGGTGAAATAATCTTTCCACAACTGAAAGGCATCGGTAAACCAGGCAGCAAATGATAAGCCCGTGAGCATGGCGATGATTAGCCACAGAGCATGCTTAAGTGTAATGCGACTCAGTTTGCCAAGCGACATCGGCGCTGATTTAAACTTCATGGCTTTCTGCGGAGAATCGCCTTCAAGTCGGGTTTCTATCCAAGTGTAAACATCTGTCCAAACCGTCTGAAAACAGAAATAGCCACAAAAGACTCGACCGGCGATACTGGTGACAGCCGCCAGCAGAATGGCAAAAAACAATAAAGTGAGTGACAGCATCCAGATATCTTGCGGATAAACGGTCACGCTAAAAAAGTGAAACTGCCTGTTGGGAATGTCAAACAATACCGCTTGCTGACCATCCCAACGGAGATACGGGCCGAGAAAATACACCAGCCAGACCGACATGCCGAACCATTTTAGCTTGCGAAAACGGCCCGTCATACGCTTGGCAACCACCTTGTCGCCACCAGCGTTAACATCCCAGTCGGACACTTCTTCGTAAATGTCGATAGTGCTGATATTCGACCTGTGTTCAGGATCTGTCACAAACATCGCCTCGAATTGCGTTAACCCGAATGATTATAGCAGTTCGGGCCTAACTTTTTTACTGTCATAACAGCCATATATAAAGAAACCGACCTAGGTCGGTTTCTTTATAATTTTTGCTAAAACATTAATCGTCTGACTGTGTTTCATCCATTTTTTTGACCACTTCATAGACGATGTAGCCAAATACAAGAATGGTAATCATCACCCCAGCAATCGAAGCAATCACAACAGCATCTAATCCCATAACACTCTCCTGCTAGATTTTTTCCTATCAATTGGGCCGGTAAGGCCTAGCCAAATGAAGCGCTAATGGAGGCTGATTACTGACCACCGCCAAACTGGTGAACGAACACAGCCAATTTCTTGATTTCAGTTTCGCTCAGACGCTCTGTTTCTGTACCGTCATAGTAATCCTCTGGATCATCACCGAACTCTTCAGCTTCCAGCTTAACAGCCAGACGTTCGTTGAAGCCAGGCATGATGGCAATACGTGTACGCGGATCACTAGCATCATTAACACCGTGCAAGATGGTTCTGCGAACTTCAGCAGGCTCTCCAGAGAATCGCCAGATTCTATCCGTTAAATTGGGAGCACCGAGCATTTGGTTACCTTTAGCATCAGCGCCGTGACAGGCGAAACAGCCTTTCTCGTTGTATAGCTTCCAGCCAGCCTCAGTCGCCTCGCCATTTGAAGCATCAATGACAAACTTGACCAGTTTGTCAGTTTCCTCTTCAGTCAGCAGGTTCGCGTGACCAGGCATCATTCCAGCACGACCACCAGCAAGCGTTTCGACAATCTTGTCGATAGTGCCGCCGTAGAGCCAGTCATCATTGTTCAAAATTGGATATCCAGAACCAGGGACAGGTTGACCGCCAACGCCATGGCAAGCAGCACAGTTGTCGCCATAGAGTACTCGGGTTGAGGCGACAACGTAGTTGCGCATTTCATCATCATCCAAGATTTCTTGCGCTGTCATCTCAGCCAGCCGCTGCTCAAACGGCGCACGAATAGCCTCAATTTCTTCTAGACCACGATGATATTCCTTGATCTGTGTCCAACCCAATAGCCCCTTGGTACTGCCAGTCACCAGAGGGATTGACGGATAAAGAATGAAATAAACCAATACCAGCAAACCACTCAAGTAAAGAGAGATAGTCCACCAACGCGGTGGTGGGTTTTCTAGTTCACGGATACCATCCCATTCATGCCCAGTATCCGACACCTCATTGGGGTTGTTCTTATTGTCTGCCATCATTGTTCTCCGCTTCTGTCTCATCTTCATGCAATGGCAATATGCGGTGAGACTCTAGTTTCTCTTTATTTTTAGGACGCAGTGCCCAGAAGTACATACCAAACATCAAAATAAATATGACAACCGTCAGCAGCAAACCAAACCAATCCGTAGCGGTCATGTTTGCCCAGTCTGTTTGAAAGTATTCCGTAAGCTTACTCACGGTAGTCCCTACCAGGTTCGAACTGAATCATAGTCCCCAACACCTGCAGGTATGCCACCAAGGCTTGCATTTCTGTTTTGCCGTCGACCATTTCGGCTGCGCCTCTGATATCGTCGTCAGTATATGGCACACCCAAGACACGCATCGCTCTAACGCGGCGCTCGATTCGGTCACCATCAACCGTTCTGTTATCTAGCCATGGATAGGCTGGCATAATGGAATCCGGTACTACAGAACGTGGATCGCGCAGATGCTGTGCTTGCCATTCGTCTGAGTATTTACCCCCAACTCGAGCAAGATCAGGACCAGTACGTTTAGAACCCCACTGGAAAGGATGGTCATATCTGGACTCAACCGCCAGTGAATAGTGTCCGTATCGATCTTTTTCGTCACGGAAAGGTCGGATCATCTGTGAATGACACAGATAACATCCTTCACGCTGATAAATATCACGACCCGCTAACTCGAGTGCAGTGTAAGGTCTGACACCCTGGAGCTCTTCATACTCAGGAAACACCTGATCCTCGAAAGTCGTTTGCAAGTAGAACAAGGGCACGATTTGAACGATACCACCAACTGATACCACCAAGGCCGTTGCCAGCATCAAACCCCAGACATTTTGCTCCAGCCGCTCTTGCAGACTGATGCGTTTGTTACCATTTGTATTCGCCATTTCAGTCTCCTTATATGTTTGCAGCTACAGCCATTTCGGGCGATGGATTTGCCTTCGCACGACGGATTGTGACGGTGACGTTAAACAGCATCACCACAGCCCCGAGGAAGAAAATCAGACCACCGATGGTGCGCATAACGTAATAAGGATGCATTTGAACCATTGACTCTACGAATGTGTAGGCAAGGTTGCCGTATTCATCATAAGCACGCCACATCAGGCCTTGCATGATACCGGCAACCCACATGGCAGTGATGTAGATAGCCGTACCAATCGTTGCCATCCAGAAATGCAGGTTAACGAGCTTCACTGAATACATTTTTGTACCGTACATACGTTCAACCATGTGATACAAGGCACCGATTGACACCATTGCTACCCAGCCAAGTGCGCCAGAGTGAACGTGACCGATAGTCCAGTCAGTGTAGTGCGACAAGGCATTGACTGTTTTAGAGGACATAATCGGACCTTCGAAAGTTGCCATTGCGTAGAAGGCCAGCGAAACAATCAAAAAGCGCAGAATATAATCAGTACGCAACTTATCCCAAGCACCACTCAGGGTGAACAGACCATTCAACGCGCCACCCCAAGATGGAATAATCATTGCCAGCGAGATCGCCGCACCGAGTGAACCTGTCCAGTCTGGCAATGCAGTGTATTGCAAGTGATGTGCGCCCAGCCAGACATAACCAAACACCAGCGCCCAGAAGTGAATGACTGAAAGACGGTAGGAATAGATGGGGCGATTTGCCTGCTTGGGTACGAAGTAATACATGATGCCCAAGAAACCAGCAGTCAGGAAGAAACCAACCGCATTATGGCCATACCACCATTGAATCATCGCATCCTGAACGCCAGAGAAAATCGAGTACGACTTCCATAGCTCAACAGGAATTGCCAAGCTGTTGATGACGTGCAGGTAGGTAATCATCACCATCATTGCAAGGAAGAACCAGTTGGCAACGTAGATGTGTGACACCTTGCGCAGAGTCAAGGTCATGATGAAGTTGATGGTAAATGACAACCAAACAACTGCGATCAAGATATCAAGTGGCCATTCCAGCTCGGCATACTCTTTAGATTGAGTCAGCCCAAGTGGCAGAGTGATGACAGCGCCCAGCATGACCAGATTCCAACCCCAAAAGGTGAACCACGCCATCTTGTCACTCCAGACTCTAACGCCAGAAGTACGTTGTACAACATAAAAAGCAGCCGCCATTAAGGTCGAACCGCCAAACGCAAATATCACCACATTGGTGTGCAAAGGTCTGAGTCGACCGAAGCTTATGTAGGGATTATCAAAGTTCATTACCGGCCAGGCAAGCTGTGATGCAATCATCACCC
>SKGV01000076.1 GCA_007117275.1 Methylophaga sp. | reverse complement strand
TTCCGGCCGTTAACATCGATAATCACTGGTTGGTTGATGGCGGTCTGGTAAACCCGGTACCCATCTCCGTGTGTCGGGCGCTCGGCGCTGACGCAGTGATTGCCGTTAACTTAAATGGCGACATTCTCGGCAAACATGTTCACGCAGATCTGCAACACATTCAGCCAGCCGAACCGTCGACAGAACATCCAAATTTATTCAATAAGTTCACCGAGTATGTTGATCAGCAAAAACAGCGTCTGTTTGCTAGCGGACATGACAAGCCCCAGCCTCCAGCATTGTTTGATACGCTTGCCGCATCCATCAACATTGCGCAGGATAGAATCACACGCAGTCGAATGGCGGGCGATCCACCCGATGTGCTGATTCAACCGCGCCTGTCTCACATTGGCCTACTCGAATTTTATCGCGCACATGAGGCTATTGAAGCGGGCTATGCCTGTGTTGAAAAAAGTCTTCCAGAGATCGAGATGTTGATGCGCTGTGGATGATTGTCAGCGACCAGCGACGCCTGGTCAGACCAGAATATTCCGTTGTGAGGCGAAATATGGATATGGAATTTGTACTACTGACATTTATGGTCATGCTTCTTTTAATGTCCTTGGTGTGGCGTTTTCTTCGGCGTGATACGCGAACGCAGAAAACCATCCCCTACCTCAGACACATATCGCTACTTAATCAGAACGAACACCACTGTTTTAAGGCAATCAAGCAAGCGGCTGGCGATCGCTACGATGTGCATTGCAAGGTGTGTTTATCATCAATTATTACGGCTGATAAGCATATCAGCAAATCACTCTGGTCCAGTGCACCCCAGTCTTTGCGTGAACACACGGTCGATTTTTTGCTCACTGATGTCGAAAATAGTCAAATAGCCTGCGTTATCGAGCTGGACGATAACAAGCCATATCGACCAAGAAAAGCGCGTGATATTCTCAGCCAGGAAGTGCTCCGCAATGCCAAGGTGCCCTATATTCGCTTAGACACAATGCCCGCCTACGATGTCGAAGAAATTGCGCGCTCAATCGAAGCCTTGCTCAAACCCGTTCAGCAGGCATCGCTGATTGATGAGTCCGCTGAGGCCTTGAGAATTGTAATTGAACCCGATCAGAGCTCCAGGCGAACCAAATTGTGATATGACTGGCAAATACATACAGCGCTGGAACCAAGTCAAAGTGCTAGAGTCTCTAGTTTCTGGTTTATTGCGCTGGGCATCATCAAGCTATAATAATTGCCAACTTCGCTGAGGAGTTGGCCGAAAAGATGGAAGATTGCAAATGACTCGATTGGCAAGCTGGTTGGCATTCACACTGGTGATTCTGTTACTGCTGTTATTGATGGTGCAGGTTGACCGACAATGGACGCGCATGAATGACATGACGCGAATCATGCAAGAGCAGGCTGAAGATATTCGCAGAACTCGCAGTCTGTTAAGACAGCTTGAACAAAACCTGCGCACTGCCCAGTTTGAAACATCTGCAAGCACACCACTGCGCAGTGGGCGACAAACACCTGATGCCTTTGAACGTGCTCGACAGGCAGCCGAGCAAGCTGACTATGCCTCTGGTGACTGGCTAATGCTGGCTTTTGGTTCAGGCATTCGTACCTTGACGCCGCTGGTATCCTCGGATGCGTATTCATCCGAAGTTCAAAACTACGTGCTTGAGTCTTTACTGGTTCGTGATCCAGACACGCTCGATTGGAGTGGGCTTGTCGCAGAAGACTGGCAGGTTTCTCCAGACGGTCTCACCATTACGTTTAACCTCAGGCGCGATGTTAATTTTTCCGATGGCGTGCCGCTGACAGCACAGGATGTCCAGTTTACCTTCGATTTCATCATGAACGAGGTGATTGCTGCACCGAGGCAGAGAGCCTATCTGGCGCGCATCAACCGTGTGACCGCACTCGATGATTATCGCGTTGAATTTGTCTTTAACGAACCCTATTTCAACAGCCTGCAACTGGCCGGCACCATGTCGATCTTGCCGCAGCACTTTTATAGTAGATACATCGACGAGCCCCGCGAGTTTAACGAGAGCAGAGGACTGCTGCTGGGGTCTGGCCCCTACAGAATGTTGGACCCTGAAAACTGGACGCCAGATCAAGGTAGGATTGAGCTGGAGAGAAATCCTCGCTATTGGGGGCCAGTTGACCCATCATTCGACCGAATTGTCTGGCGCGTGATTGAAAATGACAGTGCCCGTCTGACGACTTTCAGAAATGGCGATATCGACGTTTATGGTGCAAGGCCTCGAGAGTATCAACGTTTGCTCGATGATTTATCACTGATGGAACGTTCCGCGCATTATGAGTATATGAGCCCGACTGCTGGTTACAACTACATCGGCTGGAATCAGGCGCGAGCAGGCCAACAGACTCCCTTTGCAGATATCCGCGTACGCAAGGCGATGTCTATGCTGACGGATGTTAATCGCATCATCGACGAAATCTTCATGGGGTATGCGGAACCGGCTGTCAGTCCATTCAGCCCTCGATCACCGCAACACGACCCTGCCAACCAACCCATCGCGTTTGATTTGGAGCGTGCACGTGCATTGTTGGCAGAGGCCGGCTATGCAGATAGAAATGGTGATGGTGTTCTCCAGGATCCGGACGGCAACAACTTCGAATTTGAACTGACCTTCTTTCAGGACAACGAAGATACCCGTCGGATGGTCTTGTTCTTAAGAGACATTTATGCCAGAGCCGGCATACTTATGAAACCAAGGCCGACAGAATGGTCTGTGATGATTGAGAATATCCAGCAAAAGGATTTTGATGCCATCACACTGGGCTGGACATCGGGTATCGAGATAGATATTTTCCAGATGTTCCATTCCACACAAGCCATCGAAGGGGGCGATAACTTTATCAACTACAGTAACCCTGAACTGGATACATTGATAGATGCCGCCCGCTCAGAAGTCGATGAAAGCAAGCGCATGGCGTTGTGGCAAGCCGCAGAGCGAATTCTGGTCGAGGACCAACCCTATACCTTCCTATTTCGCAGAAACACACTGGCATTTGTTGACAGCCGAATTACCAACCTTAACGAAACTGCCCTCGGATTAAACTTGATGATGGTGCCGGTAGAAATATACGTACCGGTCTCGAAACAGCGCAGACGGTAACTTCAAATGCTGAACTATTTGTTGCGACGCATGTTACTGATGGTGCCCACACTATTCGGCATCACCTTGGTCGTATTCATAGTGATGGCATCTGCGCCGGGTGGTATCAGCGCTCAATCTCTGGTGGATGGCACCGATCTGGAGCCAGAAACAAGACAGGCGCTTGAAGACTATTACAACCGCTTGTACGGGCTTGATCAACCGGCACCCATCCAATACCTGAGATGGCTCAACAACATTTCACCGATTGGCTGGGAAAGAGAGAGCGACGGTTCACTTGGCGCGTTTTCACTGACAAAAGGCGTCGATTTTGGCGTGAGTTTTCGTTACGGTCGACCTGTGACAGCCCTTTTGGCTGAGCGTTTGCCTATCACCTTGTTGCTCAATGTGCTTTCCGTTCCTCTAATTTATGCGATTTCCATTGCGATTGGTGTTCAGGCGGCGCGATCTAGAGGTGGACGCTTCGATGTCACCTCCAACATATTTCTCTTAGGGCTCTGGTCGGTGCCAACTATGTTGGCAGGGGTGCTGTTTATCGGTTTTTTTGCTTCTGAACAGTATTGGCAGTGGTTTCCAACCGCAGGCTTAGTCAGGAGGGAAGCGATAGACCAGACATTCTTACCGTTATTGTCATCCCCAGCGGATCTGTTGTTAGTGTTTATCTGTCTTGGACTGGTAACTTCGCTGCTTATTTGGGCAGCGGCAAAAGCGCCACTTGTCATGCGACTCTGGGGCGGCACCGCCATAGGGGCTGTACTTGGTTATCTGATGGCATTTGATTTGGTCGGTGCTGGTTTTAGCCTCAGCCATGTAGTGCTTACCTGTGCTGCGGCGTATCTGGTTAGGCTGCTAGCAGGGCTTGGCAGTGACGCTCTGAGAATTGTCTTCGCTGGTGGTTTGGGGCTCGGGCTTGGCCTTGGCCTTGCCAAACTGTTTGGTGTGGAATTTCTACACGGTGGTTATCTAATGGATCGTCTCTGGCATCTTGTTCTTCCGGTAATTGCCTTGTCCTATGGCGGCCTGGCGTTTCTGGCCAAACTGACGCGATCTTCGTTATTGGAAAATCTGGCGGCTGACTACGCCAGAACTGCCAGAGCCAAAGGGGTGGATGAAGAAACCGTCCTTTGGCGACATGTATTCAGAAACTCGCTGTTGCCATTGATTACAGTCTCGGCAACCTTATTGCCCAGTTTGCTGGCAGGTTCGGTGATTGTGGAAAGTATTTTTAGTATCGATGGCATGGGTAAACTGGCGGTCGAAGCCGTGCAAACACGCGACAGGGAATTGGTGCTGTCAGTCACGCTGATTTCTGGTTTGCTGACACTGGCAGGCTATCTGTTGGCGGATATTGCCTACGCAATTGCAGATCCGAGGGTAAGTTATGACTGATATGGCAATACAGCGCTCCAAGCCTTGGTCGGCACAGGTGCTTGGCACCTTGTTTAAAAGAACCGGCGCCAGAATCGGTATGCTGTGGATTTTTCTGTTGGTGATTGTATCGACGTTTTCACCGTTTATCGCCAACAGTCATCCGATCTATATGGTTGTTGACGGACAGGCCAGCAGCCCCCTGCTGAGACATCTGGATCCCATCGATTGGGTCTGGCTTGCAGGTTTTTTCATGGCCGTTGTTGTCGTTTTCCTCAAGCTGGCTATCTGGAAACGATTGTTACTCTGGCTGTCAGCCATTGCAGTTTCAGCATTAGTGGCCTATTCCATCGCTTCTCCGCCTGTCTTGGTCATTTATGAACAGTACCGAGAAATGGAGGCTGCCGGGAACATTGAATTCGTACTCAGGGCGCCCATACCCTATTCGGCCAAGGATTATCTGCGAGATTATGGTGATACTGGCATTGAGTCGCCACTGGCATCTTCGCAGCGCCTACATGTTTTGGGTACTGAGGAAAATGGTGCTGACGTTGCTGCACGCATGATTCACGCCTCCAGGATCGCACTGGGCATTGGCTTTATTGCTACCGGTATTGCCTTAGTTATCGGTACTATTATCGGCGGTTTGATGGGCTATTTTTCTGGCATTATCGATATTATCGGCATGCGGCTGGTGGAGATATTTGAGGCAATTCCAACTCTGTTCTTATTGTTGTCGTTTGTCGCCTTTTTTGGTCGTTCGATTTATATGATGATGATCATCATCGGTATTACCTCATGGTCGGGATACGCACGCTATGTGCGTGCTGAGTTTCTCAAACTGAGACAGCAGGACTTTGTTCAATCGGCAATTGCCTGCGGCCTGCCTCTCAGATCGATTTTGTTCAGGCATATGTTGCCAAATGGGCTTGCACCGCTGTTGGTCGCTGCCAGTTTTGGTGTGGCTTCTGCGATTTTGGCCGAAGCTACATTGAGTTTTCTTGGTCTGGGCCTGATTGATGATCCCTCATGGGGACAAATGTTGAACCAGGCCGTACAGTCATCAACATTCAATTGGTGGTTGGCGGTATTCCCAGGCGGAGCAATCTTCATGACGGTGTTTGCCTATAATTTGCTGGGTGAATCATTACGTGACGCCGTTGATCCTCACACTCGCAAAGGGCATTGAGCGTGACTGTGCTACTGCAAATTGACCAATTAGTCACTGAGTTAGGCGAGGGTGATTCGTGGATGCGTGCTGTCGATGGCATCAGCATAACGCTGGAAGCAGGGCAAACCTTTTGTCTTGTCGGTGAGTCCGGCAGTGGTAAGTCAGTCACAGCGCTGTCAGTCATGGGGCTGTTACCGTATGGAAGATATCGACATCCACAAGGTCGAGTCAGACTGTTTGATCAACAAAGTAACTCAGAAGATTTGTTGTTAGCGGACGACAGCACGCTACGCAAAGTGCGTGGTGGCCGGATTGGCATGATTTTTCAGGAGCCGATGACTTCGTTAAACCCTGTGCTGACTGTTGGTGAGCAACTGGAAGAGGTGCTACAGCTACATCAGCCAGCACTGACTGCTGCAGAGAGAAAAAAACGCGTCATCAACGCCCTTAAAGAGGTTCAAATTCCACAAGCAGAAAGCCGAATCAATGAATATCCACATCGTCTGTCTGGTGGCCAGCGCCAGCGAGTGATGATTGCTATGGCCCTGATTTGCGAGCCAGATTTATTGATAGCAGACGAACCGACAACAGCGCTGGATGTGACCGTTCAAGCTGAAATTCTCAAGCTAATGCGCGAGCTTCAGCTGAAACACGGCATGGGCATGTTGTTTATTACTCATGATTTTGGTGTGGTCGCTCAGATCGCAGATACTGTCGGTGTAATGCGCAAAGGCAAGCTTGTCGAGTCTGGCCCTGCTGCGGAGGTGCTCACCCATCCACAACACGAATATACTCAGAGTCTGATTGCCGCATTGCCTGAGCGATTGCAAAAACCCAACCGACCGATTATTCAACATGATGTCTTGCTGGAAGTGCGCGATTTATCGGTTTATTTTCCTGTGCGTAGGGGTTTGATGCGCCGCGTAGTTGACAACTTCAAGGCGGTTGACCAGGTGTCGCTTCAGGTCAATAGTGGAGAGGTCGTGGCGCTAGTGGGTGAGTCTGGGTGCGGTAAGACGACGCTAGGAAGGGCCTTGTTGAGATTACAAGAGGTCACCGCAGGCTCCATATTTTTGCAAGGTCAGGATATTACTCACCTGGCGGCAAAGCCGCTGCGTCGTTTACGAAGACAAATGCAGGTAGTGTTTCAGGATCCTGGCTCAAGCCTTAACCCTCGTTTGCCAATTTTTACCTCGCTGTTGGAACCGATGCGCGTTCATGGTGTTGGGCATGATGATGATGAACGAAAACAACGCGCGGCCGCATTGCTGGATCGGGTCGAAATGCCGACAGATAGTCTATGGCGATACCCGCATGAGTTTTCCGGAGGCCAGCGGCAGCGACTGGCTATTGCCAGAGCCTTGGTGCTTGAGCCAAAGTTTATTCTTTGTGATGAAATCACTTCTGCTCTAGATGTATCGGTTCAGGCCGGTATTTTGAGACTACTCAGAAGATTAGTCGATGAAGAAAACCTTGGCATGTTGTTTATCACGCATAACATGGGAGTGGTTGAATATCTCGCTGACAGAATGGCCGTTATGCATTCCGGTAAACTTGTTGAAAGCGGGGTGACGCAGTCAGTACTAAAAACGCCACAGAATGACTATACCCGAGACCTGCTTGCGGCCGTTCCACGGCTCGATGATTCGCTGCAACTGCGTTGGGGACGTTAGGGCTTCGACGCACAGAGGCGTTTAGACAGCGATTGGCGAAAAAAAGGATGGTCGGTTGTCTGACCATCCAGTAACACAAACTTTGGAGAGAAATGTGCCAACGGTTTATCTCAGCGTTAGCAACACTAAGACCTGAACACGCAAAAAAAATTCCTAAGTAGGTTAGTCTCTATCAATTTTAAACAGTCGTTAATGACAGGCAAAAAAAAGCAGTTATCGAGCCCGATAACTGCTTTTTGTTTGACCACTAAATGGCGCGCATGGAAGGATTCGAACCTCCGACCGCCTGGTTCGTAGCCAGGTACTCTATCCAGCTGAGCTACATGCGCAATAAGCGAGCGATTATACTTTTTTGGTCATTTGTCCGCAAGCCGTAAAGCGAACAAATATGGCGGAGAGCGAGGGATTCGAACCCTCGATAGGGGTTAACCTATACGCCCTTAGCAGGGGCGCGCCTTCAGCCACTCGGCCAGCTCTCCATCAAAGCCGTTCATTATATCAGGTATCTGTTGTTTGACCAGCTAAAATTGAGAATTCAACCGACGTTTGGCTGATCTTTTTCTGCTTGGATTCGATCGTAAATTTCTTCGCGATGAACGCTGACATGTTTGGGTGCGTCGACACCGATTCTGACTTGGTTTCCTTTGACCCCGAGTACATTCACAACTACATCGTCACCGATAATGAGTGATTCACCAACTCTGCGTGTCAGTATTAACATAATCTTCCCCTTACTCTCAAAAAATGACACAAAGCAACAGCGGAGAAATGATGCTAGGCTTGGTGTCAGGTCCGTTTGCATAATGTACTAGAGCTCCCTTATGCATCGCTTGCTCTTTGGAGACCCCGTATTTACAGTCAATTCGCTTGTTTGCACTATAGTATATCAGTCATGCTGGGCGGAAGCGAAAGGAGATCTCCTGACATTTGTGAGTCAATTATTTTCAGGCTTGCTCCATATTGAAAGCCTTGTGTAAAGCTCTGACGCCGAGTTCAAGATATTTTTCGTCAACAACGACAGAAATTTTAATCTCAGAGGTGGATATCATGACGATGTTGATGTTTTCAGCTGCCAATGCACTGAACATGCTACTCGCGATTCCTGCGTGTGAACGCATGCCTACACCCACTACCGAAATCTTGGCGATTTTCTCATCACCTGTCACTTGACGAGCCGACAATTCCTGACAAATTTATTGCAGGATGCTCATGGCTGTTTGAAAATCGTTACGATGTACAGTAAATGTGAAATCTGTCGTCGAGTCATGACCGATGTTTTGAATGATCATGTCGACTTCGATGTTTTGCGAAGCGATGGGGCCTAAAATTTTCGCGGCCACGCCGGGCTGATCCGGCACTCCCTCAATCGTGAGCTTTGCCTCGTCGCGGTTGAACGCAATACCTGAAATAAGTGCTTGTTCCATTGATGCTTCCTCAGACGTTATCAGCGTTCCACCTCCCTCTGTGAACGAGGAGAGTACGCGTAACGGTACGTTATATTTACTGGCAAATTCGACAGAGCGAATTTGCAAAACTTTGGCACCAAGACTGGCCATTTCCAGCATTTCTTCGAATGTGATGCGATCCAGTCGGCGAGCTTCAGGCACCACGCGCGGATCGGTGGTGTAAACACCGTCAACATCGGTGTAAATCTGGCATTCATCGGCTTTAAGCGCGGCTGCCAGTGCAACGGCCGTCGTGTCTGAACCACCGCGCCCGAGCGTGGTAATGTTGCCCAGTTCATCACAGCCTTGGAAGCCTGCAACTACGACGACTTTGCCTGCAGACAGATCGGCACGAATTTTCTCGTCATCAATTCGCATGATGCGCGCTTTGTTGTGCGAGTTGTCAGTCAGAATACGAACCTGTGGCCCGGTATATGAAGTTGCTGGCATACCCATTTGTTCTAATGCAAGACATAGCAAGGCGATGGTGACTTGTTCGCCGGTGGATAATAAGACATCCACTTCACGCCCACGTGGATGGTCATGCAGTTCGTTTGCCAGCCCCAGTAACCGGTTGGTTTCGCCACTCATAGCCGAGACGACGACTACCAGATCATGGCCATCACTACGATACTCAATGACTTTTTTGGCGACCTCACGGATACGGTCAACCGTACCGACCGATGTGCCGCCGAATTTTTGAACAATTAATGCCATGCTGTCATTTATCCAATTGTGATTTTACCCAGTCCGCAACTGAGGCGAGTGCATTATCAAGGTGGTGCACTTCAGTGCCGCCACCCTGCGCCATATCAGGACGACCACCGCCTTTACCACCTACCTGTTTGGCGACATGAGCGACCAGATCGCCGGCGCGAATTTTATCGGTAATATCCTTGCTAACACCAGCAATAAGCGTAATTTTTTTGTCTTCGATAACTGAGAGTATGATGGCTGCCGAACCCAGTTTATTTTTGAGTTGATCCACAGCATCACGTAACGCTTTGGCATCACCTGCTTCCAGTTGGGAAGCAAGTACTTTGATACCATTGATATCGATCGCCTGAGAGGCGATATCCTGACCGGCGCTGCTGGCCAGTTTGGCCTTGAGTGTTTCGAGTTCTTTTTCAAGCTGTTTACTGCGTTGGACCAGTTGCGCAGTTTTATCCTCTACATTGTCTGCTTTGGCTTTGAGCAAATCTGAAATTTTGCGCAGCCGATTTTCAGCGTCTTCGATGTAGTCGAGCGCTGCATTACCGGTGACAGCTTCGATACGCCGAACGCCCGATGCAATGCCAGTTTCACTGATGATCTTGAACAGGCCAATATCCCCGGTTCTGCCCGCATGTGTGCCGCCACATAGTTCTATTGAGAACTCACCCATGCTCAATACGCGCACTTCATCATCATATTTCTCACCAAACAGGGCCATTGCGCCACTCTCACGTGCTTTTTCGATGGCCATCAAGCGTGTTTCAATGGTGTGATTGATGCGGATCTGCTCATTCACCAGACGTTCAATTTCCCTTAGTTGGGCAGGGGACACCGGCTCGAAGTGAGAAAAGTCAAAACGTAAACGCTGAGCATCGACCAGTGAACCTTTTTGTGTAACATGCTCACCGAGAAGCTGTCTTAATGCCGCATGTAGCAAGTGTGTTGCTGAGTGATTAAGTGCCGTTGCCAGCCGGTTGCTCTCGTTGACATGGGCAATGACTTTTTGGCCCAGTGTCAAACTGCCACGCTTGCATTCACCAATATGAGTGAAGGCTTTGCCTTGCTTACGCGTGTCTGTCACAACAAAATGAGCACCAGCAGTGTTGATTTCACCTTGATCACCGACTTGACCGCCCGATTCTGCATAAAACGGGGTGTGGTCAAGGACAATAATGCCTTGTTCGCCTGCATTCAGATTTGACACATTATCGCCGTTGACGAGAATGGCGGTGATGGTCGCTTCATCGCGAACATGGTCATAGCCGCAGAATAAGGTTTCACCTTCGATGTTCAAATTTTCCGAGAATCCGCCAAATTGGCTGGCATTGCGGGCGCGATTGCGCTGATCTTCCATGTGTCGCTCAAAGCCAGCGATATCAATGGTCAAACCACGCTCACGTGCAATATCAGCGGTCAGATCGATTGGAAAACCATAGGTATCATAGAGCAGGAATACGGTTTCACCGGGTATTTCCTTGTCTGCCATTTTATCAATAGCCTGCTCGAGGATCTTCAGCCCATTATCTAGCGTATCGGCAAAGCGATTTTCTTCCATTAACAGGCTGCGCTCAACCTGCGCTTGGGCCTGTGCGAGTTCTGGAAATGCCTCGCCCATGACGTCGGTCAATGGGGCCACCAGTTTATGGAAAAAGGTTTGTTTCAGTCCGAGTTTATGTCCATGACGGATGGCGCGACGAATGATTCTGCGCAGCACATAGCCGCGACCTTCGTTCGAAGGTTGTACACCGTCCGTGATCATGAAAGCACAAGCGCGAATATGGTCGGCAATCACGCGTAGCGAAGTGTGGCTGGCATCTTCAACACCGGAAAGTTTTTGAATGGAAGCAATCAGGTGCTTGAACAGATCGATCTCGTAATTGTTATGTACATCCTGTAAAACCGCCGCCAAGCGCTCAAGCCCCATTCCCGTATCAACGGAAGGCTTGGGCAGTGGTGTCAATGTGCCGTCCGCAGCGCGATCAAACTGCATGAACACGAGATTCCAGATTTCGATGTAGCGATCACCATCTTCCTCAGGTGAGCCAGGTGGGCCACCAGGGATACTAGGACCGTGATCGTAAAAAATTTCCGAGCAGGGGCCGCAGGGGCCGGTGTCGCCCATTGACCAGAAGTTGTCCTTGGCGCCAATCCGTGAAAAGCGAGCAGGGTCGATGCCGATTTCGTTCAGCCAGATGTCAGCGGCCTCATCGTCTTCTTCGAAAACGGTGACCCAGAGTTTGTCGGCGGGTAGCTGCATTGATTCTCTGAGAAATTGCCAAGCATATTCAATGGCTTCGCGTTTGAAGTAATCACCAAAACTGAAGTTGCCCAGCATCTCGAAAAATGTGTGATGGCGCGCAGTGTAACCGACGTTTTCCAGATCATTGTGTTTGCCGCCAGCACGCACACAACGCTGTGTGGTCACTGCTCGGGTGTATTTTCGATGTTCCAATCCAAGAAACACATCCTTGAATTGCACCATACCTGCATTGGTAAACAACAATGTTGGATCATTGGCAGGAATCAAGGGGCTACTGGAGACCACTTGGTGGCCTTTTTGCTCGAAAAAATCAAGGAATAATTTGCGAATGTCAGCGCTGGTTTTCATGTGAGCCTAAGTTAAAACTTTCTGTAATGTGTTCATGAGAAAAGCCCCGGTATTGCATAAAACGCTGCTGTTTGGCACGTTCAGTGAAATCCCGCGGCTCTTGCTCGCCAAAGCGTTTGCATCGTACTGTATTTGCAAGCGTGAACCAATCTATTTCTGAATCCCGCATCACCGTCTGAATGAGCTCGGCATTAACGCCTTTCTGACGCAGTTCGTGTTCAATGCGCTGAGGCCCCATGCCTTTCTGACTCCGATAACGAACATAGTTTTCAGCAAAACGCTGGTCGCTTTGTAATCCCTGGTCGCAGAGTGTTTGAAGGCAGTTTTCTATGTCAGTCGGGTTGAAGTCACGTTGCTCAAGTTTTTGTCCAAGTTCATAGGCACTATGCTCACGCCGTGCCAGCAGCCCGATGGCGATTGCCTCAACAGAGCGTTGCTTCACACTTCGACTTCGTCATCCATATCCGCCGAGTGGTTGGCTTTAATGTTTTTCGGCAATAGAGCTTCACGCAGCTTGGCTTCGATTTCAGCCGCTACTTCGCTGTTTTCCTTGAGAAATGCCCGAACATTATCTTTGCCCTGACCAATACGATTGCCGTTGTAGCTATACCAAGCGCCTGCTTTTTCGACGATATTTTCTTGCACACCCAGATCGATAAGCTCGCCTTCGCGGGAAATGCCTTCACCGTAAAGAATATCAAACTCAACCTGTTTGAATGGCGGTGCCACTTTGTTTTTGACGATTTTGACGCGAGTTTCGTTGCCGAGGATCTCGTCGCCTTTTTTAATCGCCCCAATCCGGCGGATATCGAGTCGAACGGATGCGTAAAACTTAAGTGCGTTACCGCCTGTAGTGGTCTCAGGGTTGCCAAACATAACACCAATTTTCATGCGAATCTGGTTGATAAAAATCACCAGTGTGTTCGAGCGTTTGATGTTGGCAGTCAGTTTACGCAGGGCTTGTGACATCAGACGTGCCTGAAGGCCCATGTGACTGTCGCCCATATCTCCTTCGATCTCGGCTTTAGGCGTCAGTGCGGCTACTGAATCCACAACGACAATATCAACAGCACCTGACCGCACCAGCATGTCAGTAATTTCCAGTGCTTGTTCACCTGTATCCGGTTGCGACACCAGCAGATCATCAATATTCACCCCTAATTTTTCTGCATATAAGGGATCGAGAGCATGTTCAGCGTCTACAAAAGCCGCCGTCCCGCCAAGCTTTTGCATTTCGGCAATGGCATGTAAGGTGAGTGTGGTTTTACCCGATGATTCAGGGCCGTATATTTCAATGACTCGACCACGTGGCAATCCACCGATACCGAGCGCGATATCCAAGCCTATGGATCCAGTGGAGACAGCATCAATGTCGCGGGTGGCTGTTCCATCGCCAAGTCGCATGACCGCGCCTTTGCCAAATTGCTTTTCTATTTGACCAAGTGCTGCGCCCAGTGCTTTTTTCTTGTTTTCATCCATTGAGATGACCCCTGAATTGATATTTGGAAAGTCTTGGATTATCCCACAGAATAGGCTCGGTCTCTAGAGCCTGTTATTTTCTGCGATTACGGTCAATGCTGTAATGATATGTTGGCAGATAAAGTCCTTGAACAAGGCTCTGAGCGGTGCGTTGTCGCGCTAATCACCTGTGGTAGGCTTGCAGGCTTTCAGTAGACCTTCAATCGCTTTTGCAACGGCAGCGCGACGAATCGCATCTCGATTGCCGCTAAAATGATGTGTTGCAGTAGTGACTGTGCCGTTTCGATCTGACCAGGCAAAGCACACCGTGCCTAATGGTTTATCGGGACTAGCACCTGAAGGCCCGGCGATTCCAGTGATGGCGACGGACAGGGTCGCCTCGGGTTCAGAGAGGGCTCCAGCAGCCATCTCGGCAGCGGTTTGTTCACTTACTGAGCCAAATGTTGATAAAGTTTGAGGACTGACGTTAAGTAAGCGTTGTTTTGACTGATTACTGTAACTGATAAAGCCATACAGAAACCAGGCGGAGCTTCCGGCCAAATCAGTACAACATTTTGCCAGCCATCCACCGGTGCATGACTCGGCAGTCACCAGTATCTGCTGATTGGCGATCATGGCATCTGCCAAGTCTCTTACTAGTGATTGAAGATGAGCGTCAGAGTAACGTTCCATAGGCTACACTTATAGACATGTCTGAAAATTCACATCATACGCCGATGATCCAGCAATATCTGCAGATCAAAAGCGAGTATCCAGAGCAGTTGCTGTTTTATCGAATGGGCGACTTTTATGAGCTTTTTTTCGATGACGCACATTGTGCAGCTGAGATGCTAGACATCACGTTGACGGCGCGTGGCAGTAGTAATGGCAAACCCATTCCTATGGCTGGCGTGCCTTATCATGCGGCTGAAAATTATCTGGCAAAGCTGGTCAAACTAGGCAAGTCGGTTGCTATTTGCGAACAGATTGGTGATCCGGCAAAAAGTAAAGGCCCTGTTGATCGCCAAGTGGTCAGGATACTGACGCCAGGCACCTTAACCGATGAGGCCCTATTGGATAGTCGGCATGAGAATCTCCTGGTTTCGGTGCATGCAAATAAAAACGGCTTTGGCATTGCTGCGGCTGAAATCAGCAGTGGTCGCTTTGTGGTTCTTGAAGTTGACAGCGAGGAGGCACTCAACGCAGAGCTTGCCAGACTGCAACCCGCTGAACTGCTGTTGAGCGATGCCTCACGTTATCAACCTTCGCTGTCGTGTCAATTGCGGCCATTGCCAGAATGGCATTTTGACTATGAGTCCTCTCGGCGTCGTCTATGTGAACATTTTGCCACACATGATCTCAAGGGGTTTGGCTGTGATGCAATGCAGGCGGCGATCAGCGCCGCGGGTTGTTTGCTCAATTATGCGCAGCAAACCCAACGCCATGCCTTGCCACATCTTCGTGGTCTTAGCATCGAGCACTACTCCGACACCATCGGGCTGGATCCTCAAACACGGCGTAATCTAGAGATTGAACAAAATCTCAGAGGGCAACGAGATAATACGCTGTTATCGGTACTTGATCGCTCGGTAACGCCCATGGGTTCTAGGTTGTTACGTCGTTGGCTAATGCGCCCATTGAGGCAGCATGAGATTCTTAGAGAACGTCAACAAGCGATACAGGCATTTATCGATTCGCGGAGCACTGACGATGTACGTGCAACACTTAAACAGATTGGCGATATCGAACGTATCTTGTCGCGCATGTCGTTGCGAACGGCTCGTCCCAGAGACTTTATCCAACTCAGAAAATTTCTAGCGGTCTTGCCACTGTTACACCCACAGCTCGCCATAGAGGGCAGTGGTCGATTGAAGCAGCTTAAACGGTCACTCGGCGAGTTCAACGAGCTTAGACAACTGCTTGAACAGGCGATTGTCGAGGAGCCACCTGTTCTGATTCGAGACGGGGGCGTGTTAGCCCCGGGGTATGACGCTGAACTGGATCGCTTACGTGATTTACAAAAAAATGCCAATGGCTTTTTGCAGACACTGGAACAGAAAGAAAAGCAAAGGACTGGCGTTCAATCGCTCAAAGTCGGGTATAACCGGGTACACGGCTACTTCATTGAATTGAGCAAATCCCATGATATTCATCTGCCAGATGAGTATGTAAGACGGCAAACACTCAAGAATGCTGAGCGATACACCACCCCAGAGCTGAAGGACTTTGAAGAACACATCCTTAGCGCCAATGATAAAGCACTGGCATTGGAAAAATCGCTTTACGACGCATTGTTTGATTTACTGGCGCCGGATGTGCCCGCTTTGTTTCAATCAGCGGTGGCAGTGGCTGAAATTGACGTGCTGGCAGCACTGGCCGAGAGAGCGGACGCATTGGATTATGTGATGCCGCAACTTACGCAAACATCAACCCTTGATATCAAGGCCGGGCGGCACCCTGTGGTTGAATTGTCCCAATCAACGCCGTTTTGTGCCAATGACGTCAGCTTTAATCAGCAGCAGACGTTATTTGTATTAACTGGACCCAATATGGGCGGAAAATCTACCTATATGCGACAGCTTGCGCTAATTGTGCTGATGGCGCATATCGGTAGCTTCGTGCCAGCTGAGCAAGCAGTGATAGGCCCCATTGATCAGATTTTTACCCGTATCGGCGCGGCAGATGATCTTGCCGGAGGCCGTTCGACCTTTATGGTGGAAATGAATGAAGCGGCCAACATTCTCAATAATGCAACAGCCAATAGTCTGGTGTTAATGGATGAAGTCGGGCGGGGCACCAGCACATTTGATGGTTTAGCCTTGGCGTGGAGCTGTGCGGAGCGTTTAGTGCGCGATATTGGCGCCTACACACTGTTTGCCACGCACTATTACGAAATGACCCAGTTACCAAAATTGTTTATCAAAGCGCATAATTTGCATCTGGATGCGGTGGAATACGGAGACAAGATAGTTTTTCTGCATCAGGTCAAACAGGGCGCGGCCAGTCAAAGCTATGGTCTTCAAGTGGCGCGTTTGGCAGGTGTGCCGCAATCAGTCATTGACGCAGCAAAACTCAAGCTAAGAGAGCTCGAATCCAGTCAAATCAGTACAGATCAAGCAACACCGCAAGCCGATTTGTTTGAGAGCGTGTCGACACAGAAAGCACTGGAACTGCAGCTGGCACAACGCCTCAAAGATATTAACCCCAACGCACTGACACCATTAGAAGCACTCAATGTGCTTGCCGAGCTCAAATCCCTGGCACAAGACAACTTTGATCAGGGCTGAAGGTCATTTGCAGCGTTGGTTTGTGCCGGCATCTCAGGCCTGTTGCAGTTATTCTGAATATGGATCATCGCCACAAAGGCGTCATGAATCTTCCGCGAGATTAGAGCACTTAGTGCTTAATAAGCTGTGTCTGGTTGAGACTGCTTGCGGGCATTTGAATATGAAACCCTCGGGTGCTCAGGTTATGCATCACCACGCTGACATCTTCTCTGGCGAGTTTCTTTTCCGGGTGCAGTTCCAAGCTCATCACCATGTCGGGTGATTGACCAATCACTTTACTTAACGCTTCGGGGAGTATCGAGAAGTCGTCTTTATCTCGCAGGTACAGATAGAGATCGTCTTTTCTCCGACTTTTGTATATGTATGTCTTCATGGCTGGCGTTGTGTTGTAGATTAATTACTCGCTGTCGATGACGATAAATTCGTGGCTGATTTCAGCTGTTTTTCCCAGCATGATAGACGCCGAGCAATATTTTTCTGTGGACATTTTGACCGCACGCTCAACAAAGTTTGTTTTTAGCTGCTTGCCGGTCACTGTGTATTTGATATGGATTTTGGTGAAGACTTTTGGTGCCTCGTCGCTGCGCTCAGCCTCAATCTCTACTACACAATCCTGCACGTCCTGACGCGATTTTTTCAGGATTTCAATGACATCAAACGACGTGCAGCCACCTAGACCAAGTAACAATAGCTCCATCGGGCGCATTCCGGTGCCATGACCTCCGGCTTCAACAGGTCCATCCATTACGACGGTGTGCCCCGTTCCAGATTCGCCGAGGAACATCACATCCTCTACCCATTTAACGCGTGCTTTCATCTTGGCTCCACAAATAAGAAAAACC
>SKGV01000130.1 GCA_007117275.1 Methylophaga sp. | reverse complement strand
TTTTCACCGGTCGCTTTTTGTGCCTGTACGATCCTGTCTTTGTAGCGCTTACTGTCTTTAAAGCGAAGCGTGTCGACTGGTTTTACCTCAGCGGCAATTTCCAAACGGCCTTCTTCATCCAAAAAACTCTCTAGACGTTTTCTGGCGGAGATGCGTTGATGATGATCACATTTTGGACACACCATCAGGTTTCGTTCCAGTTCTGCGCGATATAAAACAGCATCACAGGACGGACATTTGCACCACACACCTTCGGGGATTGAACGCCCCTTGCCTGTAGTACGAATTTTCGACGGAAGTAATCTCTCAAACCAACTCATGAAGCCACCTTAATCTGCAAATTTAAATTCAGGCACTGGCCAAATTGCGTGCATTGATTGCATAGCGCATCTCGGCAAGTAAGCCAGCCACGGCTGCAGGAAGTGCCTCAGGACGTTTTTCATGTTCCTCAATGCAACGCACCAATGTGCTGCCTATCACCACGGCATCGGCAATCTCAGCCACCGCTGCTGCGGATTGACCATCGCGGATACCGAAGCCTACGCCAAGCGGAAGGTCGGTATAGTGTCTAAGTAGTGCTAGCTTTTCCCTGACTTCGGCAACATCCAGCGCGGCGGCGCCGGTGACGCCCTTGATAGAGACATAATAGATAAAGCCCTTGGCAAAGCTAGCGATACGCTGGATTCGTTCTACACTGGTGGTGGGTGCGACCAGATAAATACTGTCAATGTCATACTTGTCCAGCGCCTGTCGCAACTCAGAAGACTCTTCAGGTGGTGAATCGACAGTCAGAACACCATCCACGCCAGCTTCAGCCGCTTTTTCAGCGAATTTAGCGTAGCCCATAGCTTCCATGGGGTTGTCATAGCCCATCAACACAATGGGCGTAGTTTTGTTTTTATCTCGAAACTGCGCAACCATATCGAGCACATGTTGTAGTGTCACTTCATTATTCAATGCCCGTTCACAGGCTTTTTGGATCACCGGACCATCACACATGGGGTCTGAAAACGGCACACCCAGCTCGATAATGTCAGCACCGGCATCGACCAGCGCATGCAGCAAGGGAACCGTTACCCATCGTTCGGGATCACCTGCCGTGACATACGGAATCAATGCGGTCTGGCCATCCGCTTTCAGATTCGCAAAACACTCACTAATTCGACTCATTACATTTACCTCAAAAATTCAGCCCGGCCATCGACGCCACTGTATGCATATCCTTATCACCCCGACCAGATACGTTGACCAAGATGGTTTGGTCTGGAGACATGGTAGGTGCCAGTTTTTTTACGTAAGCCAACGCATGGCTGGTTTCAAGTGCAGGAATAATCCCTTCTGTGCGCGTCAACTCATGAAAAGCTTCGAGTGCTTCGTCATCCGTTGCAGACACATAATTGGCTCGACCAATATCTTTTAACCAGGCGTGCTCAGGGCCCACACCCGGATAGTCGAGACCGGCTGAAATTGAATGAGTCGCCGTAATCTGACCTGCTTTGTTTTGAATTAGGTAGGTGCGATTGCCATGCAGTACACCCGGTGTCCCTGCAGATAGCGGAGCAGAATGCTGACCCGTCTCAATGCCATGACCAGCGCCCTCAACGCCATACATAGCCACAGATTCGTCTTCAATAAAGGGATAGAACATGCCTATGGCGTTAGAACCTCCACCAATGCACGCCACCAGCGCATCGGGCAATTTACCAGTAGCACTGAGCATCTGGTTTTTGGCTTCACGGCCAATCACTGACTGAAAATCACGAACCATGGCAGGATAAGGGTGCGGTCCAGCGACGGTTCCAATGATATAAAAGGTATTATCGACGTTGGTCACCCAGTCACGCAACGCCTCGTTAAGTGCGTCTTTAAGAGTCTTTGCACCCGACTGAACTGGGACCACTTCCGCACCAAGCAATTTCATTCTGTAAACATTCTGAGCCTGCCGCTGCACGTCCTCTGCGCCCATGTACACAACGCATTCAAGACCAAGTCTCGCGGCAACTGTCGCCGAGGCAACGCCATGCTGACCAGCACCTGTTTCGGCGATAATCCGTGTTTTACCCATACGCTTGGCCAGAAGCGCCTGTCCGATGGTGTTGTTAACCTTGTGCGCCCCAGTATGATTCAAATCTTCGCGTTTAAGATAGATTTGCGCACCGCCCAGCTTTCTGGTCCAGTTGTCGGCAAAATAGACGGGCGAAGGACGACCGACAAAATCGGCAAGATCCTTATCTATCTCGGCGATAAACTGTGGATCGTTACGATATTGTTCGTAAGCCTCCTCCAGTTCGTAAATCGCTCCCATTAGCGTTTCACCGACAAAGCGTCCGCCATAAGGGCCAAAGTGCCCTTCTTTGTCTGGATAGTTTTTGAAATAATCTGTAAATTTTAACTCAGGCATTTGCGACCTCTTGCATGAAAGCACTGATTTTCTGATGACTCTTAATCCCTTTTTCAAGCTCCACCCCGCCACTGACATCAACAGCATAGGGGCGAACCTTACGAATCGCTGAAGCGACATTACCAATATCCAGCCCACCGGCCAGCACGATGGGCTTTGTTGATTGACCTATCATCGACCAATCAAAAACCTGGCCAGTTCCACCAGGAACACCAGGTTGATACGTATCCAGCAGCAATCCTGCCGCGGATGAGTAGACCGCAGACTGTTGGTGCAAGTCGATACCATCCCGCATTCGAATTGCCTTCAGGTATGGCCTATTGAATTGCTGACAGTACGCTGCGGGTTCATCGCCATGAAATTGCAGAATATCGATGGGCAAAGCATCCAGACAAGCATTCACTTCTTCGGCGTGCGCATCGACGAATAAACCAACAAGACTGACAAAGGGCGGCAGTTGCGCGACTATTGTCCGCGCTGCCTCAATAGTGACCGCCCTGGGGCTCGGCCGATAAAACACAAGACCAAGCGCATCCGCTCCGATATTCACTGCAAATTCAGCGTCTTGCCGACGGGTGATTCCACAGATTTTTACGCGTGTTCTCATGGTTAGCTATCTGGCTTATTCAGTCATCCTGATACTTTACCAGAGCACTGGAAAACCTGACACTGCCGGTAGTTGATAGTGCTGGGAATATTGCACATCTGTCAGATACAAGCCTTCTGCTGGAGCCGTGATGCCTGCTTGATTGCGGTCGCGGCTTTCCAGCACATCTGCGGCCCAATGCACCGGCTTTTTGCCTTCACCAATGGGCACCAAAACACCGACAAGGTTGCGCACCATATGATGTAAAAACGATCTTGCTGAGACATCTATGGCAATGCAATCTTGGTGACGACTGACGATGATACTATCAAGCGTTTTCATGGGACTTTTAGCTTGGCATTCAACAGCTCTGAATGCTGAGAAATCATGATGACCGGTCAGAAAACCAGCAGCGGCCTGCATACGCTCGATTTCAATGGGTTTGTGTGTCCACCACATGCGCTGAGCGTGAATGGCAGAACGGCTCAGCCGATTGAGAATGAGGTAACGATAGCTGCGCTGAGTGGCACTGAATCGTGCATGAAAACTTTCATCCACAGACTTGATCCAGTTGATGTTGATGTCCGCTGGCAGCTGTGTGTTAATGCCGAGCAGCCAGCCGCGATCGTTTCGCTGTGACTGAGTATCAAAATGCACCACCTGATTGAGCGCGTGAACGCCAGTGTCCGTTCGGCCTGCCGCGTGAACTTCTGCGTGATGATTGGCAACAAAACTTACCGCCTCTGTGAGACAGCCTTGAACAGTCCGTTGTCCCGGTTGTGCTTGCCAGCCATTAAAATTCGAACCATGGTATTCCACACCAAGTGCTATTCGCATTGAGATGCACTCAAGACAGCGAGTTGAGCAATTCCTGTGCTCGCGCTTGTTGCTGCTCACTCCCCTCTAGCAGGACCTCATTGAGAATATTTTTCGCCACCGACAGGTCACCCATGTCGATGTAGGCAACGGCCAAATCCAGTTTTGTTTCAGCCTCGTCAATGGCATCAAAGTCATCAAGGTTGAGCTCAAGGTCGACTGAATCATCGCCGCTATCCAGCAGCTCAGTTAGGTAGTTTTCTGATCTCGTCTCGGCACCAGCAGTCAGTGCCTCGTTCACATCATCGAGCTGAACATCCATCGCATCTGTTTGATCCAATTGATGTGTGTGTTCATCCAGCGAGTCCATCATATCGATGTCCACAGAGATTTCTTCGATGTCGGTTTTCAGCTCATCGGCGTCAACATCGTTGGCAATATTTAACAGGCTGTCATCATCGAGTGAACCATCGTCCAGTTTTGCTTGAACATCAGACTGTTCATCCACTGAAAAGTCAGTGGTGAAGTCGAGAAGCTCTGTGTCTTCAGGCCACCGCTCATCACTTGATGGTGTGTGTTCAGCTTGCGCAGCATCAAGCGAGAAGCCATCTAAGTCAAATTCGATATGATCAGGCTCAGCCTGATGCTTTTGTGCCTGTAATGGCAAATCTTGCTCGGGCACCGCATCCGGCAGTTCAGCTATTGACGCCTCTGCTGATTTGGTTTGCTGAGTTTCGATCTCATCGCTCAGGCTATTTTGAGTGTCTGGATTGCCGAAACGAACGTCATCAGGCACTAGCGTTTGCCCCCAGCCACGAATATCCTGCCATTGCTCGCTTGTCTCATCAAAGTCGCTCGAATCAAACAGATGAATAAATTCATCCATTTGCTGTTGTTTGAACAGCACAAAAAGCAGCTTGTATGCAACCAAAAGGTTGTCAGGTGCCTGCAAGCGCGCTTGCTCGAGTGAACGACGTGCCTTGTCGTAATCAGCGTAACCAATAAAGATATCCGCTTGTTCAACCAGTTCATCCACCCATTTATCAGGGTCAAGGTGAGATACTAGCGGTGACTCGACGCTTTGCTCGACAGTTTTCGGTTGATCATCAGATGTCGAAGTGACTGCAGATTCTGTGTCATCTTTGTCTTGATCAGGACTGACACTTTGTTTGCGACGACGCGCAATGAGCAACAAAGCAAGCACTGACAACAAAGCACCGAGGATCATTTCAAGCCAGTTCTGATTGACAAAGCGGCGAATGGGGTTACTCACGTCGTGAACTTCACGCTCATCAATCTGCAAAGTCTCTGCGGGCTTACCAAGCAGCCGCTCATCAGCGTCATTTGCAACGTGAAGTTCATCAGCCTGTTGTAAAACAGCCTCAGACGGATAAACCTCATCATCATATGGCTCAACCGATAACGGCTCAGC
>SKGV01000143.1 GCA_007117275.1 Methylophaga sp. | reverse complement strand
TCAGCACCAATGCCTACTGCCGCGCCGACACGAAGTCGTTCCTGCGCATCTTTTGATGCCAGTGGGTTATCGGTTTGCTTTTGAATGTCTTTAACGGTAATCATGCCTTGCAGTCGAAATGCGTCATCGACTACCAGCACTTTTTCGATACGGTTGCTGTGCAGCAGGTGCAGGACTTCTTCACGGCTGGCATCTTCGCCGACAGTGACCAGTTTTTCTTTGCTGGTCATGATGGATGAAACAGGTGCGTCGAAGTGAGTTTCAAAACGTAAATCGCGACTGGTGACAATGCCAACCAGATCATCACCATCAACCACAGGAACCCCTGAAATGTTCAGCGCGCGCGTTAATTCAACCACTTCACCAATGGTGGCTTCTGGCGCCACTGTAATTGGATCGCGCACCACGCCGCTTTCAAACTTTTTGACTTTGCGAACTTCATCGGCTTGTTGTTCGATGGTCATGTTTTTATGCAGAATGCCCAGCCCACCTTCTTGCGCCATTGTAATCGCCAGTCGACTTTCAGTGACGGTATCCATCGCTGCAGAGAGCAGTGGAATATTGATGGAAATGTCGCGGGTCAGTTGGGTGGTCAGACTGACATCACGCGGCAGGACATTTGAATAGGCAGGTAACAGCAGTACGTCATCAAATGTCAGGGCTTCTTGCGCGATTCTCATGGAGTGTGTTCCTGAATTTGCTGTAATATGATCGACGAATTATATCAGGAAGTTCAGGGTTTATGGCATCACTTGTTACATCATCTGACCGCCAGACATTAGCCAGCCGCGCAGTAAAAGACGTCTATCCAGTATCACGATTGGTACGCGAAGCACGGGTTTTGCTGGAAGGCTCATTTCCTTTGCTGTGGGTGGAAGGCGAGATTTCTAACCTGGCCATGCCGGGCTCCGGGCATATTTACTTCACGCTTAAAGATGCAGCCGCACAAGTACGTTGCGCAATGTTTCGTAATCGTAATCAGCATCTTCGCTTTACACCCGAAAATGGCATGCAAGTGCTACTTCGGGTTCGGGTTACGCTGTATGAGGGGCGAGGCGAGTTTCAGTTAGTTGTTGAGCACATGGAAGAGGCTGGCAGCGGTGCCTTGCAACGTGCCTATGAGGCATTAAAACACCGGTTGGGACTGGAAGGCTTGTTTGATGCAGCGCATAAAAAACCCTTGCCAGCCTACCCGCAAACGGTCGGTATTGTGTCTTCACCCGATGGTGCGGCGGTTCACGATATTGTCAGCGTATTTCGCAGACGCGCACCGTCTATCCGCTTAATCATTTATCCAGTAGCCGTTCAGGGCCAGGGCTCGGCAGCACAGATCGCCAACGCTATTCAGACCGCGGATGCACGTCAAGAATGTGATGTGTTGATTGTCGGTCGGGGCGGTGGTTCATTAGAAGATCTGTGGAGCTTTAATGATGAGCTGGTGGCCAGAGCTATTTTTGCCTGTGACATTCCTATTATCAGTGCCGTAGGGCACGAAATTGATTACAGCATTGCAGATTTTGTTGCCGATGTTCGCGCACCAACACCCTCAGCCGCGGCGGAGTTAGCTGCGCCAGAAACACGGCAATTGCTGCTGGCAGTGCAGACCTGTGTCAACCGCATGCATCGCTATGTGTTGCATAGCGTGCAACAGCAGTATCGTCAGCTGAGCTTTTTCCAAGCGCGATTGCCAAAACCAGCACAGCGACTGCAACAGTACCGAAGAGAACTGCATCGAGCTAAACAGCAGTTACAAAATACTTGGCGTAATCAGTTGCAGCAACGTCAACAGCAACTTGATGTGCAGACAGCCAGACTCAAACATCCCAGTTCAATGCTGGCGCTGCAACAGCAAAGACTGACACATTGTAAACGTCGCTTGCAGGCTCAAGTGCAACGGCTAATTCAACTGCAACAGCGCAATGCTGCACAGCGATGGCAACGCCTGCAACGCTGCCTGCCCATCCGTAAACTCGAATCACACAAACACCAGTGCAATCAGCTTGGCAAACAACTGCATTCGGTCTTTTTACTGAGCCTGAAACAACGTGAGCAGCATCTGATTCAGCAGAAAAGAACACTGGCTGCAGTGAGTCCTTTGAATACCTTGGATCGTGGCTATAGCATTACCCAAGGTGCCAGCAGTCGACGTGTTATTACCGATGCTGCTGAGGTGTCTTCGGGTGATAGGCTGGATATCAGACTGAGCAAGGGTGAGCTGCACTGTCAGGTGATTTCAGTTCGTGCTAAACAGTCATGAGCTGATTGGTTAGTGACTTTCGCTACGTTTAGCGTTTATAGCCGGAATTCGCGGCCCAGATAGACACTCAGAACTTGCTTGTCCTTGAGGATATCGTCAGGGGTGCCTTTGGCAATCACTTCGCCCTCGTTAAAGATATAAGCACGTTGACAGACGCTCAGTGTTTCTCTGACATTGTGATCGGTTATCAAAATACCGATACCACGATTCGATAATTGCTTAATGATGCCTTGTATATCGATGACAGAAATTGGATCTACCCCGGCGAACGGCTCATCAAGCAGAATAAACTGAGGGTCCATCGCCAGCGCTCGAGCGATCTCGACACGGCGACGCTCCCCCCCAGACAAGGCCATGCCCATGCTGTTACGAATGTGGCTGATCTGAAAGTCGTTGAGCAAGCGCTCCAGCAAGTCACGTTTTTCAGATTTGTTTAGATCCTTGCGTAGTTCGATAATCGCAAACAGATTGTCCTCGACACTCAGCTTGCGAAACACCGAGGCTTCTTGCGGCAGGTAGCCTATGCCTAGCTGAGCACGTTGATGAATCGGTTCGTGGGTAATTTCTTGTTGATCCAAAAATATGCTGCCCTGATCGACCGGAACCAGCCCGACAATCATGTAGAAGCTGGTGGTTTTGCCAGCGCCGTTGGGGCCCAGCAAGCCAACGATTTCGCCACTGTTGACTTCTAACGATATGTCTTTGACCACCTTCCTGTCGGCGTATGATTTGCTCAGTTGTTGGGCGGATAGCAGACTCATTTCAAACAACCAAGCTTAGTTTTGACTGTCAACATATCGGCTGCTAACCCAACCAATCACGACTTGCTCATTGGCGATACCTCGTACCTGCAACCATTCACCCTGTCGCGTGATGATGACCACTTGTGTATTGGGGGACAATGTTGCAATTCGATTGTATTGAGTGCCCGGTCCAGTTCGAACGTTGAGCGTTGTTTGGGTGATGCCAGTTGGGTAGCTTTGCTCACTGGATTGTTCAGGTGCGGGCACTAATGGTGCTGGGTCAGGCTCAGTAGGGGGTGGTGCTGCGCTTGGTACGGTGCTTTCTGGCTTGCGACCAGGTGGCTGTATGGTGATGTGAACTCGGCCTGTACTGGGTTGCTCAGTGTCGCCAATCACGACTGTTCGTGCGTTGGCAATGGCTAAATCACGTTCGATATCATATTCGATGTAGTTGCCGGTAATTTCGTCATTGTTCTGCCATAGGTGACCATTTCCGATCAGGTAAACCATTTGTTTAGCTGTGTGATATTCCATTTGCAAGGCTTTGGCTTTGACGGGTGTTTCGCCCTCTTTGTGCACTTGCTCGTAGTAGGCGCGGTTGCCTTCGGCAATCGCTTTTTCAAGGTTTCTCTCTGCATCGTAGAAAAAGGTGATGACATCACCTTCAATACGCAGTGTGCCTTGAGTCAAGATGGCACGGCCTTTATATTGAGTGACCCCACGCTGGTCATCCATTTGCGCATGGTCAGCTTCGATGTTGATGGGTTGCTCACGATCACTGGGTAAGGCCCAGCTCATTGAGGGCATCAGCAACAACAGTGAAACTGCCAGCTTAGTTTTGAGGTGGCGCATCGTATTGTCCTCTTACACGAGAGTGCAGATTGATGAGTTTTTCATTAAGCATGGCATGCATGCCGACGGAGTCGGTGTAGCCTTGCAAAGTTGTCATTGTGACAGGTTGGTCAGTATAAGCAGTGTTTTCAAGGGTATCTACATGAAGAATCTCTGTCAGAAGCTGTGTTTCAGGCTGCTGTTCGTTGGTAATCACTACATTACCGGTGAGAATGATAAGCTCGCCCTCGCCGGTGGTGTCTGCGCGATCTGAGCTGACGATCCAGGTATCTTTGCCTTCCTGAATAAAGTCGGTGGTTTGGATCAGTATCTCAGTGCTGTCATCGTCTGGATAATGCGCCATCTCTTCACCACGGATGATACGCGCTGGTTTACCAAACTCGTTCATCACCGTCATGGTGAAATTGGTCATGGTGTAGTCGGTGGTTCGATGACCAAGGCGTTCTATGGGTTCCCGGGCAGGGCTGTCAAGAAATAACCAAGCGGTTACCAGTGCAACTGCCACCAGTGTTAGTTTGACCAGAAACGGGATGTTAAAAATGGCGTTCAATTTGTGCTTGCAGGGTACCCTGTCCTTCCATTATCAATTCGCAGACTTCGCGCGCCGCACCTTTACCGCCACCAGAAGGGGTGGTCCAATGCGCATGTTTTTTGACCAGTTCGGCCGCATCCTGAACGGCAATTGCCAAGCCAACACGCGACATGACGGCTAAATCTACCCAGTCATCACCGACATAGGCACATTGTTCCGGGGTGATCTGAAGCTGGCTAATCAACTCCTGAAACGCTGGAAGTTTGACGCGTTGGCCTTGATAAACATGACTGATGCCAAGGCTCTGCATACGATGTTCAACCACGTTTGAGGTTCTGCCGGTGATGATGGCGATTTCGACCCCGGTGTATTGCAGCAATTTCATGCCATGACCATCGCGGGAGTTAAACGCTTTGTATTCCTGACCGTCATCGCCAATGACAATGCTGCCATCGGTCAATACACCATCGACATCAAAAATCACCAGTTTTATGTGTTTTGCTCGTTCTAGAATATCTTGCATCTTGGTCCCGTGACTCAGACAACACCGGCGCGCAGTAAGTCATGCATATTGATTGCGCCGACCAGTTGCTGGTGATCATCAGTAATTAATAAGGCATTGATTTTATCCCGTTGCATCAGCGCTAATGCTTCCGCCGCCAGCATATCACTGCGACCGGTTTTGCATTGAGTCGTCATAAACGCATCAAGCTGGCCCTTCCGAATATCAATGTTTTGCGACAGCAGTCTGCGCAAATCGCCGTCGGTAAAAATACCAACAAGTTTCGATGTATCGTCAACTACAGCGGTCATGCCGAGTCCTTTGTGACTCATTTCAGCCAGCGCTTCACTGAGTGAGGCATTTACATTCGCTTTTGGAATGGCTGTGCCGGTGTGCATGATATCACT
>SKGV01000105.1 GCA_007117275.1 Methylophaga sp. | reverse complement strand
TGTTAATTGCTAACCAGATTGTCCCCATCAAACCAGATAATCACCTGGTTAGCAATTGAACCGTTTGCTGTCACACTGCCAATCATGAGCGACTATCGCGACAATGACATTACCTGCCGCATATATATCCACCACCTCGTGATCAGCCAAAGACGTTTTACATTGCCTATAGAACGATGGCTGGCTTGAATCAGTTCGAAGTGACACACTGCCATTTGACTTAGCGCACTCTCGATAGAAAAAATTGAACGCACTCGCGAGGCAATTGTCAGTGATGTGTCTATAAAGACCTTTGACGAGGTGAGTGGCTCTGATGTCAATAGCCCTCATGTTTATTCACAGACCATACGGCCTGCAAGCAAGAGCGGATACATGGTGTGATAGCATACTGGTCTCGCGGTTAAATGATGCTATCGCCCTGCTAAAACAAACACAATCTCGATAACTTAGCTGCATAACAGTTTGAGCGATTGTGCAGCCATTGATTGCGAACGACTGTTTTTGCTGATATTTTGCTGCTTTTGACATTTTGATATGGAGATTATGTCATGTTGAGCAACACCGCTCTTGTTTTGATAGGCTTTCAGAATGATTACTTTTCGCAAGATGGTATTCTGCATGCGGTCATCGAGGAATCCTCCCGAATCACGGGTGTATTAGAGAATACCCTTGATCTGTTGCGTACACACGGTCGTGACTTTGGCCTAGTCATCAATACACCGATTATTTTCACCGAGAACTACAGTGAACTGAAGGAACCGGTCGGTATATTAAAAACAATTTCAGAAGTCGGCGCATTCAAACAAGGCTCTAAGGGCTCAGAAGTCATTGAGCAAATGCAGCAATTTGATGATTTTGTCCAATACGTCCCCGGAAAGCGTGGTCTCAACGCCTTTACTCAGACAGGCTTGGCCGACCTCCTAAGACAACACCACATCGAACATGTCGTTTTTGCCGGCACGGTCACTTCGCTGTGTATCGACTCAACGGCACGATCTGCCATAGATAACGGCTTCAAGGTCACCGTGTTAAGTGACTGTACCTCAAGCCGAACTGCCATCGAGCAGGACTTCTACTGTCAGGAAATTTTCCCGCTCTATGCTCAGGTAAAAAAATCCACCGAGCTTTTCGCAGATAACCGTTAATTCTCATAAAGCGATACTGTGGACGCTGACCACGAAAAAGAACTGCAACTTCAGATCCAGTATGCACTGGTCGAAAAGCTTGCCAGTAGCCAGCAACAGCAGGCCAGACTGCTTCAACTGCTTGAAGAGTGTATTTTTGAATGCGACTTTGACTTCAACATCAGCTTTGCGACGGCTGCCTGGCACACACAGCTTGGTTACAAACCGGAAGAAGTTGTCAGCCAGTCACTGCACCGGTTTTTAAAAAATCCTGAAGACCTTTCTTGCTACCAGACACAATCAACGCAAGCGCCCATCCGGCTTGAATTACAGATAAAACGTCAGGATGGCCAGTTGGTCTGGTTTGAACTGCGCCTGGTCAACCGGCCCAAGGAGGGGTTCGCAGGAATTTTATTTAACATTAATCAGCGAAAATCGGCGGAGCTGGAACTAGAAAACAGTTACCTTGAGACCAAGAAACTTTCCTTGGTTGCAAGCTACTCACAAGGACCTGTCATTATCACAGATGCCACTGGTAAGGCTGAATGGGTCAACTTCAGTTTCATGTCAACTTATGGTTATGCACTCGACAACATCCTTGGCAAGAAACCGGTCGATATTATCAACGGGCCGGATACAAACGCGGCAACGCTGCAAAAAATAAATCTCGCCATAGCAAAAAGAGAGACCTTTCATGTTGATATGCTCAGCTATACCCACAGCGGTAACCAGGTTTGGATTCACCTCGATGGATACCCTGTATTCAACGATGCAGATGAACTAGTCAACTACATAAACATCATTCAGGACATTAGCGTCCAAAAACAACTCGAGTCCTTGCTTAAAGAAGCTTCGATCAATCTTCAAATCACGGAACAAACAAAAGTCAGGTTACTCGCAAATGTCAGTCATGAGATGCGAACGCCGCTAAACGCCATTATTGGTGGGCTCGAACTCATTCCCGAAGACAGCCTCTCGGCAGATTCATCTGACACGCTAAAGATGATCAAAGAGGCTGCCAACTCTCTAAAATCCATCGTATCCAATCTTTTCACGTCGTCAAGAGAGGGTCGAGCCTCTGAACATGATGTCCTGAGCCCTGATAACATACGCCGCTTGCTGTCCTCGCTGATACGCATGCTCGAGGTTCAAAACATCAATCCATCGATTGAGATCAAACTGGTCATCACTGAAAACCTGCCAGAGTGGATTCTCATCGATACACAACGACTTCAGCAGATATTGACCAATTTGCTCACCAATGCCCTCAAATTCACCAATACTGGACAGGTGCAGCTCACGGCAAAACTTGATTCCTTAAAAACGCATCTGGTCTTGATTATCACTGACACTGGTGTGGGCATCAGCGATGAAGAAATTCAGACCATCTTTGAACCTTTTAAGCAGATAGACAGCTCTATCGCGCGCGGCTATGAGGGCTTAGGTCTCGGATTGAGCATTTGTAAACAGCTCATCGATGAGCTTGGCGGGACCATTGATGTCAAATCTGTGCCTGGTCAAGGCACGACCTTTACTGTACGACTGCCCTATCATGCTCATGAGCATAAGAATGAGAATCGCTCGTTAACTCGAGCAACACCCAAGATCAACCTCAGCGGCAAAAAGGTGTTAATTGTTGATGACAATCGCACAAATCAGATGCTACTGGACAAAATTTTGGTTAACGTGGGTTGCCAGACGCTGTCTGCTTCTAATGGTGTCGAAGCGTGTGAACAATGCGAGAATCAAGACTTTGATCTGATCCTGATGGATCTGCAAATGCCGGTGATGGATGGCATTACAGCCATCAGAAGGATTCGTGCATCACAATCACAAAACGCCCGCACACCCATGATCGCAGTCACAGCCGATGCACTTCAACAAGTCAAACAGGAAACGCTTGAGGCCGGTGCCTGTGCAGTACTGTACAAACCTATCGAAAGCAGCGCAATGCTTGAATTAATCGATTCCACGCTGTCAACGCACATAGAAAAAAGCAAACACCAATGACCTTGAATAACAGCCCAAAACCCCTGAGTATCTTGGTCGTTGATGACGACAATGTCGTGCGATTGACACTTGAGCAGGCGCTGGTTAAAGCGGGTTATTGTGTAGAGACGGCAGCCAGCGGTGCCGAGGCGCTAGAGCGCATCACAGCCGAAACATCGGCCGTATTGCTGGATGTGATTATGCCTGGAATGGATGGATTTGAGACATGCAGACGCATTAAACATCAACACCCAGAAATTCCGGTTATTATCTTAACCGCCAGTGACGATCTTGAAGCCGTCGACAATGCATTTTTGATAGGCGCTGATGACTTTGTCAACAAACCGATCAACTTACCGCTACTGCTGCAGAGAATTCGCTATGTAATAAGAGACGCGCAACGAGAAGCAGAGCTCATGGCTGCAAATTTTGAACAAGAAACTGCCTGTAACGTGGCGCAGCTAACGTTTTGGAGCGTGGACATACACAACTTCTCACTGAGCTGGTCAAAAAATGCCAGCACTGTTCTGGGCTATGAAACGTTACCAACGAGTATTTATCAATTCTACAGACTACTCGGTGAGTTTCAGACGAAAAAATTGATCAACACCGTCAAGGCCGCTATCACCAATAAAAACAAATTTGATTTTGAGATCACTGTAAACACAAAAGAAAGCTCAAAATATTATCGTGTGATTGGCCATGGTGGCATCGACAGCAAACGATTGTTAGGTGCTCTACAAGACACCACCAAGATTCATAATGTCAACGAACACATCAAATTTCTTTCTGAACATGATCAATTGACCGGCCTGCCCCAGCGCCGATTGTTCGAACGATTGCTCGCAGTGTCTATGGATAGCCTTGCATCCGAATATATTCAAATTCTGGCAGCAATTCGCCTGACAAAATTACATGAGGTCAATTCTGTCTTCAACAAGCATGTTGGTGATGAGCTGATAATCGGCATGACTCAACTTCTGAAAGATCTCATGCCTGCTGATGGCATTCTTGGCAAGCTTGATGAGGGTGGATTTCTACTGACTTTCAAGAGCGAAAAACACCTCGATCACAAAGTGTTGCTAGAGCGTCTGTTACAGCCAATGCATCAAGTTCTCACGCTGAGCAAGGGTCAGATCGTCAATGAAATTTGTGTCGGCTTTATACCAATCGAATATGGTGCTAAAGGTCTCAGTGAGCTCATTGATAACGCAATTACAACAGAGCACTTCAATAGTGAGACCGGCACATCTTTTGAACCCTATCGCGAGAATATGCGGGTAAAAAATCACCGGGATATAGAACTGGAGCTGGATCTGCATCACGCCTTTGATCGCAGTGAGTTCATATTGCACTACCAACCTCAACTAGCTCTGCGTTCCGGGGAGTATTATGCCTGTGAGGCACTGGTAAGATGGCGGCATCCCAAGCTTGGCTTACTTTACCCAAACAAATTCATACCTCAACTGGAGTCCATGGGAAAAATAGTTCAACTTGGCGACTGGGTGCTGAGCCAGGCCATGCATCAACTGGCGATCTGGCAACGTCGTGGTAACCAGATGAAAATAGCGGTGAATGTTGCTGCCAAACAATTCGAATCAGGCAATCTTGTACGCAAGGTTCAGGAATTAATCGAATTGACAGGCTGCGATGTCAATCAATTAGAGCTTGAAGTCACAGAAACCATGGCGATGAAGAATACTGAGACAACGATGCAGCAAATGCTCGAACTCAAAGAGATGGGAATTACCATCGCCATTGATGACTTTGGAACGGGTTACTCATCCATGGAATATTTATTGGATTTTCCATGCGATATTATCAAAATTGACCGACGATTCACGCTCGGAGATGGTGGTAGCATTAAAAGTGTAGCAATTATCAAAAGCATCGTTGCCTTTTGTGATGCAACAGGCATTAGATCGCTGTTGGAAGGGGTTGAAACTGCTGATCAACTGGACCAAACTAAACGCTTGGGCGTGGACATCGCCCAGGGCTTTTATCTTTCAAAACCGCTTGATTTAAGCGCATTAGGCCAGTTTATGGCCATGGAAAATGGAAATGTAAATGGAACTTAACACGGAAATGGCGCTGGCCAACCTCGGACATGATGTCAGCCTCTATCAGTTTTTGATGCAATCGCTCATTGATGAACTCCCTCAATACATCGAAGTGCTGAAGACGTCCAGCGATTCAACAGACATAGA
>SKGV01000034.1 GCA_007117275.1 Methylophaga sp. | reverse complement strand
CATAATTTTACAGATCCACAAAAACCCTGGGCGCTGTCCCTGCCTGCTGGTCAGGGGGGGCAACTGCGCCATGACATCGAGCGAACTATCCGCCAGTTACAGACTGACTTGCCGCACGCATTTGACGACGAATATTACCGTGGTCGTCTGCGTGCAATTGATGAAAAAACTCGAAAACAGCGTATCCATCTGTTTGGCATTCTACAGGCAGAGGCCGACAAAAAAGGGGTGGTACTGCTGAGGCTTCAAGATGGTAGTTATGCCTTTGCCGCCAAGAGAGACGGTGAACCAGTGACGTCTGACCAATTTGAGCAATTACCCCTTGCTGAACAAGAACAAACTGAAGCTGCGATTGCTAGTCTGCATGAGGATTTGCAGCATACCTTACTGGAGCTCGATGAGTGGGAGCGAGGGAATCTTAAAAAAATTCATGCACTCAATGAGGAAGTTGCCTCTGAGATTATCAGCCATCAGCTCGACACACTGAGACGTGCTTACCAAAAGTCTGAGCGTCTGCAAGTCTATTTTGACATGATGCAGACGGATATTCGCGACAATCTCGATGCCTTCCTCAAATCGGATGAGCAGGTCGAAGAAAGCAATGTGGCCAAAGATCATAACCTGCTGCGCCGATATCAGGTGAACTTGCTGGTAGATAACTCACATCTTGAGGGCGCGCCGGTCATCTACGAAAACCTGCCAAACCATCAGACTTTATTAGGTTGTGTTGAAAATATGGCGATGATGGGCGCTTTAGTGACTGACTTTAGTCTAATCAAAGCCGGTGCAGTTCATCGCGCCAATGGTGGATTTTTGATCTTGGATGCAGAACAGTTGTTGATGCAACCATATGCATGGGAAGGCTTGAAACGGGCGCTGCTATCCAGGGAGATTCGTTTCGACACACTTGAACGAATGTACAGTCTGGTGTCGACAGTTTCCTTAGAGCCAGAACCCGCTCCACTTAATATCAAAGTGGTGCTGTTGGGTGATCGCCGTTGGTACTATGAACTGTATGAGATAGATCCGGAGTTTGCTCGCCTGTTCAAGGTGGTGGCTGATTTTGAAGAACACTTATACCGCAATCCAGCACATCACATGCTATACGCCAGAATGATTGCTACCACCCTGAACAAGCAGGGACTGCCTGCGATGCAGCGTGATGCGGTTGCCAGAGTGATTGAGCACGCGTCGCGTGACGCGGAAGATAGCCATTCACTGGCCTTACATCTCGGCAATTTGACCGATTTGCTGCGTGAGTCAGCATTCTGGTCTGCCAAGGACAATGCCCAACTGATAGGTCGTCAGCATGTTGAAAAGGCATTGCAGCAACGACAATACAGGCTGGAGCGACTGCACAGAGACATTTTGCAGCAAATTCAACGCAGTGTCATTCAGATTGATCTCAGGGGCAGTATCGTAGGGCAGGTGAATGCACTGTCGATTCTAACGATGGGAACGTTCAGCTTCGCCCAACCTGCCAAAGTCACCGCCAATTGCCGATATGGTGATGACACTATCATCGATATCGAGCGGGAGGTCGATCTAGGCGGTAGTGTGCATGCAAAAGGTGTTTTGATACTGAGTGGTTACATGGGTGCAACCTATTCGCAGGATAGACCGCTTTCTATGACAGCCAGTTTGGTGTTCGAGCAAAACTATGGTGAAATCGATGGCGACAGCGCCACGGTCGCTGAGTTGTGTGCGCTACTCTCATCTGTTGCCAAACTTCCACTCAAACAATCATTAGCCATCACAGGTTCGATGAATCAGCAAGGGCAGGTGCAGGCCATTGGTGGAGTGAATGAAAAAATAGAAGGCTTCTATGATGTTTGCTCTATTGATGGATTGAGCGGTGAGCAAGGCGTGATCATTCCAGACAGTAATGTTCAGCACTTGATGTTACGCGCTGATGTCCGAAAGGCTGTCGCCGAAGGGCGCTTTCATCTCTATGCCATTGATCATGTTGAACAAGCAATTGCCCTGCTTTCCGGGATGCCATCAGGTAGCAAGAACGAGATGGGTGAATATCCTGAGTCAACCTTTAATCACGCGGTCGCCAGTCGTCTTCAAGTATGGACTGACTACCACAAAAGTGAGAAAGAATCGCATCATGAGTCGAGCCACACAGAAGAGGCTGATTGAGGGTCGTCTATCCTCAGCCGAGCTCAGATGTATTTAGCCTGCGGTGTTCAGGTAGCAGGTCGGATTTCACAATGCAGTTGTGCCAAAGTGGCTGATGCAAACCCTGTCAATTTCACTGTATTGATTGCGCCTCGCTATCTGACCCAGGATCTGCATTTCAATTAAAAAATACATTGAGTCGAAAAAATTACATCGAAATTTCAGATAGTTAAGGCTGAAAAATAGGGGTTGAAGAAAGCGGGCGCGCCCTTTTTTTATTGCAGTGTATTTACTTGTGGTGTTGATCGTTTCTCATGTAGTATCAGAATCGTAAACATACCCGGAGAGGTAAGTCAGATGAACAGCACACTAAACATCAAATCGAAGTGGTACACCATGAACAGTCAATCCACACGAAGTATTCGTGAAAAATGGCTTACTGCGAAGGAAAAACGCAAACAAGCCAAAAATCGCCCTTGGTACAAAGCCAATGAAAACCCAACCAAGCAATCAGAGGTTCGCTGGTACCAAGCCAATTTGGTGGCCCATCTAGATACAAAGAAAAAATGGTACGAAGCCAATTTGCAATCTGCTGTGGAAGCCGTTCGTGCCAAACGCAAATGGTACGAAGCGAATTTGGACCAGACCCCTACAGAAACACACTGGTACCAATTCAGTGAAACGCAGTATTCTGAAACCAAAAAACGCTGGCAGGCCGAGAATCTGCTCACTGCCCGGGAAAAGCGCAGTAAATGGTATCAGGCGAACTTGGATCAAACGCCAACGGAAACACACTGGTACGAATTCAGTGATGCCCAAATGGCAAAAAAACAAAAATGGTACGAAGCCAACCTGGCTCAAGCGCGTGTCAGCCACCAAAAATGGTATGAGGCCAATTTGCAACCCAGCGCACATGCAGCGCTCAAGCAAAAATGGTACGAGGCTAATATTGCTGCGGTAAGAACAAAAATCATCAAGCGCAAATGGTTTGAGGCCAACACGCATGTGGCGCGTGAAAAAGCTAAATGGTACGAAGCTAATCAGCTTCCAGCCAAACAATCAGAGGTTCGCTGGTTTGAGGCTAATCTGGTCAAACATCAGGATACCAAACGTAAATGGTACGAAACCAACCTGCAAACAACGGTCGAGAAACTGCGTGCCAGCAAGCAAAAGTGGTACGAAGCAAACAATTCGCAAACGCCTTCTAGCAAGCATTGGTATGAGTTTCGCGAAGTTGGCCATACTGATGTGAAAAAGGCCTTTCAGGCCAGCCATCTTGATAAAGCGCGGCAACAGCGACTCAAATGGTATGAAGCAAATCGGGATCAGACACCCACTGACAAACACTGGTACGAATACAGTGACGCTCAAATGGCTTCTGAGAAAAAGTGGTACGAGGCCAATCTGGTTCAGGCGCGTGTCAGCCATCAGAAATGGTATGAAGCCAATTTGCACCCTAATCCACATGCGGATATCAAGAAAAAATGGTACGAGGCTAACCTCAGTCTTGCCCGCAAACAGCAGCTCAAGAAACAATGGTTTGAGCAAAATACCATCAAAGCGCGCGAAAGCCGAAAGAAATGGGATCAGTTTGAGGACTGATTTGCATAGCTGAATTGAACAGGGAACGTGCTCGCGGTCTAACAGTCATCGACGTTATTTATGTATATCAAACGTTTTACTGTGGGTGCGTTCCAGGTCAATACCTACCTGGTGGAAGATGAGGCCACTGGGCAGTGTGCCATTATCGATACAGGTGAATCATCTGAGCTTGTGCAACGGCTTGCCGAGCTCCAGCCCCAACCCGATATTCGTTTTATCCTGCTGACGCATGGTCATCTTGATCATGCCGGTGCTTTGTTGAAACTGCAGGCACACTATCCGGCGGTGACATATTTACCGCGTCTGGAATTGCCAATGTTTGAGTGTCTTCCGGAACAAGGTAGTTGGTTTGGCATGCCCTCACTCAATCGTGAATGTGGTCGAGTGGACTACCTATTAGATGATGGCGATACCATCAAATTAGGTCAGACAACGCTGCACTTTATTTCCACACCAGGACACACGCCGGGACAGGGCTGTTTTTATGATGAGCACGACATCTTTGTCGGCGACACCCTGTTTGCCGGCAGTATTGGCAGGACTGACCTTCCTATGGGCAATGCCAAAGTCATGCAAGATAGCCTCAGTAAACTAATCCAGCTGCCAGGTCATTTGCGAGTGCATAGCGGCCACGGCCCTGTCACAACATTGGCCGTTGAGCGGGACAGCAACCCTTTTCTGGCATTCCTCAGCAAGCAATAAAAATCTTAAAAGTTACTCAGGCGGCATGATTGCTTGCAGAGGTTGTATAGCCCTTTGCTGAAACACCCAGCCGGAGGGCTGTGCGGCTATCAAAACTCGTCAACTCGCCTTGGGCTGATGGATCAAAATGATTATTGAGGCGTGGCATTCTGCGATGCGTTCAAGCTCAGTCACTCTCAAGGTTGAATTTCATCTGGCAATTGGTCAAGCTGCTCTTCGAGTTGACTGTCTTCAACAATGTCGCGAGCGCTTGATTCATCTCGACGCTCGATGATTTGCTCATCATCACGACCTAGACCAACAATGCCCATCAAACCACGAAAAAAGCCGGTGCGGTGCTCTTGAAGCGGAACAACAACATTGACACCAGCGGTATCAAACTCAGGCATTTCCGAGCGGTCGACGACTTTCACATCTCCCTGAACGTATTCGAGGCGTTCATCGTTGTCGAAGTAGAGTGTGATGCGTTGTTGCTGGCGTGGCCCGTTACCTGGCTGGAAACTGTATATGTAATCCCAACGATTGGGGTGGAATGTGTTGAGCAATAGAGGTGAGCCCAGTACGAAAGTAACCTGGTTTTTAGTCATACCTGGTTCGAGTCTGCCTATCATCTCCTGTGAGACCTCATTTCCCTGTTGTATGTCTATCCGATAGACTCCGGGAATCTTGTCGGTGCTGCATGCGGACAAAAAGACAATCAGCAGCGAAAGGCTGTAAGTGATAAGGCTTTTCATTTAGTATTAGGGCTTGAGTTAATGACCAAGTTGCGATGATACTCTATTCGTACTTTTTCTTCGAGGCAACATTAGATAATGGAAAGACAAGATCTGAGAAAAGCGGGGTTGAAAATTACATTGCCGCGATTGAAAGTGTTGGAGATTTTGGAAAACTCCAAGCAACGTCATTTGAGTGCTGAGGATGTTTACAAAGCCTTGCTGGCAATGGGCGAGGAGATTGGTCTGGCAACCGTCTATCGAGTACTGACTCAATTTGAGGGGGCAGGCCTAGTATCAAGGCTCAACATTGACGGTGGCCACGCAGTTTTTGAGTTGGACGATGGCGACCATCATGACCACTTGTTTTGTGTGAACTGTAATCGCATCATTGAGTTTTATGATGAAGTCATCGAACAGCGACAGCGTGCGATTGCCGAGTCAAATGGTTTCGAGATGACTGACCACAGTCTCTATATCTACGGTGTCTGTAATCGGGAAGAGTGCAAGAAAGAACGTTGATAACGCTTGGTAGTGCAGCAGTTTTGCTGATGAAAACCAGATGAGCAGCGTTCATGCAGCATGGGCAGGGATTAGTTGGTGTGTAACCGGAAAAGTGCTAACGTGAAATTGCCGGTAGTTTTTTCATTTGTTCGTTTATAAAGTCTCAGCGAATGCTGCTGAAAATAGGCTTAGCTTTGGCTTTGATCGAGCATTTCTTCAGCATGTGACCGTGTTTTCTCTGTAAGCTGAACCCCCCCCAGCATTCGTGCAATCTCTTCAATTCGTTGTCGCCGGTCCAGTGTTTGGATTTCTATGTATGTGCTGTTGTGAGAATGATGCTTGCTGACCTGAAGCTGTTGGTGGGCTTGTGCTGCGACCTGTGCGAGGTGAGTGATACAAATCACCTGCTGTCGAGCAGCTAAAGTCCTCAAATGTTGCCCTACGATTTCTGCCACGCCGCCGCCAATGCCTACATCCACTTCGTCAAAAATCAGGGTGGGTACACTGCGCTGTCCAGCGGTGACGACCTGAATGGCAAGACTGATTCGAGCCAGCTCACCTCCAGACGCTATTTTGCCAAGTTCACCCGATGCTTGTCCGGGATTGGTGGTCACCAGAAATCTTATGTGATCTGAGCCGCTTTCTGTGATGGCTCGATCGGTCATGGGTGAGATTTCAATCTCGATGCTGCCGGCGGGCATTGCAAGTTCACGAATAGACGCTGTGATTTGCTCTGCTAGAGGCGCGGCAGCCTTGATTCTGCGATCACGGATTTGCATGGCCAAATCCTGGCATTGTTGTTGGTGTTTAGTCAGTTGTTGTTCGAGTTCAGTCAGGGTTTGACCAGTGGAGCTAATGGTCGCCAGTTCATGCTGAAGTTGATCATACACCGCTGGTAGGTCAGTGATTTCACAGTGATGTTTGCGCGCCAGATCGTGCAGCTGAGACATCTGCTGTTCAATCTGATCGAGACGCTCGGGATCCAGTTCGGTCTTATCAAGATAGTGGCGAAGAGCTGACCCGGACTCGTCAAGGTTGATCAGTGCCGCGTTGAGGGTTTCAGTGATGATGGCAAAGTGCGGCTCAATGTCCTGCAGTTTTTCAAGTTCGACCAAAGCGCTTGATACGATGTCGTAGGCGGCGATTGTTTCGTTGTCGAATATGCGTTGAATCGCGATCTCTGCGGCATGTAACAGCTCGGCAGCGTGGGCCAGCTGGTGTTGATCCTGTACCAGCTGGCTGACGGCTTCTTCGGTGAGTGAAAATGCTTCAAGCTCTTTGACTTGATAGCTGAGTAACTCAAGTCTGGCCTGCTGCTGTTGATTTTCTTGTTTGAGATTTTCCAATGTCGATGCACAGTCTTGCATCTGCCTGAATGCCGACTTAAGCGTTGCCAGCAGCTCACGATTATCGGCCACAGTATCAACCAGTTGTCGTTGTGTATCTGGGCGAAGCAGTGATTGATGGGCATGTTGACCGTGAATATCAATGCAACACTCGCCGACTGCTTTCAACTGACTAAGCGCAACTAGGCGACCGTTTATGTATCCGCGCGAGCGTCCATCACTGCTGATAGTTCGACGCAAGTGGCATAGATCATCATCGTCCAATTCCTGAGTTTTTAACCACTCTGTTAGTGCTGGGTTGCTCGAGGTTTCGAAACTTGCTTCGATTTCCGCTCGCTCACAGCCTTGTCTAATCATTTTTGAGTCAGAGCGATCTCCAAGCACGAGGCTCAGTGCATCAACCAGCATGGATTTACCTGCACCGGTCTCGCCGGTGAGTGATGTCATCCCAGGCTGGAATTGCAGGGTAAGATCTTCGACAACAGCGAGATTTTTGACGCTTACGCTTATCAGCATGTCAGCTTTCGACCCCATTCGAGTTTGGCACGTAGAATAGAGTAATGGTCATGATTTTCAAGGTGCAGCAGTCGAATATGTTCAGAATGGCGCATCACACGTATAGTGTCACCCGGCTGTAACAGATGACCGGCACGACCGTCACAGGTCAACATAGCGGTTGTAGTGTTGTGTTCGCTGAGCGTGATGTCAATCTGACTGCTGGCCGCAATGACCAAAGGTCGGTTGCTGAGTGTATGAGGACACACAGACGTCAGCACAATCGCGTCCAGATCGACATCCAGAATCGGGCCGCCGGCAGACATCGCATACGCCGTTGAGCCGGTCGGTGTGGCGATCACCAGACCATCCGCGCGCTGACTGTTCAGAAAACGACCATTGATATGAGTTTCAAATTCAATCATTTGCAGTCGCTCATGTGCGTGAATAACCACATCATTCATCGCGATACCTGCGGATCCTTTCACATCATTGATGCTGGCTTCAAGCAGAAAACGACGATCGTCACGATAGTGTCCAGATAAAATCAGCTGCAATTGTTGCTCAAGATTAGGCAATGTCACATCGGCCAGAAAACCTAAACGGCCAACATTGATCCCAACAATTGGCAGGTTGCTGCCGGCCAGTGCTCGGGAGGCAGAGAGCATCGTGCCATCACCACCGATCGCAACCGTGAGGTCGCAATGTTCTGGAAAGTCATGCACAGACAATACTTGCAAATCAGGCAAGAAAGACAGTGGCTCATTGGTGTAGAGATGCACAGATTGTGACCTCAGGAATTTGCATACCTGAATCACCGCATTTTCCATCACAGGATCGTCTTTGCGGATGAACAACCCGATACGACTAAAGCTTGTTTGCATAATGTAGGCCACTGGCGTTAATACAAATAATGGTCACGTGATGGTAATGGTTTTGACGTAAAATCCAAAGAAAAATCATCGAGTCGGCAAAAACCACGATGCCACTATGATATGCAATAGCATTCAATGCTAGAATATGCTGATTTTACTCACCGAAATCAACAATCGAGGAACAACATGGCGACCGAACGCACACTCTCAATTATCAAACCTGATGCTGTAGCAAAAAATGTCATCGGCGAAATTTACAGCCGCTTTGAAAAAGCGGATCTTTGTATCGTTGCTGCTCGCATGGTACACATGAGTCAAGAACAAGCTGAAGGCTTCTATGCTGAACACAAAGAGCGTCCATTTTTTGCTGATTTAGTGAGCTTCATGACTTCGGGTCCTGTGATGATTCAGGTACTTGAAGGCGAAGATGCAGTCATTAAAAACCGTGATCTGATGGGCGCAACTAACCCTGCACAAGCGGATGCAGGCACTATCCGTGCCGACTTTGCTCAAAGTATCGACGAAAATGCCGTACACGGTTCTGACTCTGTTGAAAGCGCTGCAAGAGAAGTGGCATTCTTCTTTACCGAAGACCAACTCTGCTCACGCACTCGCTAATCTTCAAGCACATGACAGACCGCACGAATCTACTTGGATTGGACCTTGAGGGTCTGGAAGCTTTTTTTGTCGAACACGGCGAAAAAGCTTTTCGTGCGCGTCAGCTTTTGCAATGGATTCATCAGTATCGAGTAACTGATTTTGATCAGATGAGCAATCTCAGCAAGGCGCTGCGACACAAGCTAAGTGAAATAGCCGAGATTAAGGTGCCTGAAGTCATTCATGAACATATCTCGATGGATGGCACACGCAAATGGCTGATCAAAATGGATGGTGGTAACGCCATTGAGACTGTCTACATTCCTGAAGGTAACAGGGGCACGTTGTGTGTTTCATCTCAAGTGGGTTGTGCCTTGACCTGTACTTTTTGCTCGACAGCACAGCAGGGTTTCAATCGTAATCTGACGGCTGCCGAGATCATTGCCCAGCTGTGGATCGCTAATGAAGCATTGGGTAAAGATCCTAAAGGCAATCGAGTGGTGACTAATGTTGTCATGATGGGAATGGGCGAGCCATTGGCCAACTATAGCAATGTTGTCACGGCGATGCGTCTGATGCGGGATGATTATGGCTACGGCATTTCATGGCGGCGGCTAACCTTGAGTACATCGGGGATGGTGCCGATGATTGATAAGCTCAAACAAGACTGCCATGTCAGTCTGGCGATATCATTGCATGCCGCTAACGACACGCTGCGCAGCCAGATCATTCCACTCAACGACAAATACCCGATTGCAGAGCTACTGGCGGCCTGTAAGCGATATGTTGCGGGTGAGCAACAACGCCGACACATCACCATCGAATATGTCATGTTGTCAGGCATCAACGATAGCGAGCAGGATGCCAAGGATCTCATCCGATTACTCAGAGGCTTGCCGAACAAGGTCAATTTGATTCCATTCAATCCATTCCCGGGCACCGATTATCGCTGCTCATCACGCAACGCTATTAATCGCTTCCAGAAACTGCTCAGCGATGCAGGGCTAGTGGCGACTGTGCGAAAAACCCGTGGCGATGACATTGTGGCCGCATGCGGGCAGCTCGCCGGTGAAGTGCAGGATAAAACGCGACGCAGTGAGCGCAGCTTTCAGACACAGCGTCTTGAGTTTCGACCATGAACAGAGCACTAAAAAGCACATTGATAGCTTTATTGATACTAGGCCTGCTCGGCTGCGGTGTTAGTCAGCAGCGACCAGTCAGCCAGAATACTCAAGCAGCTGATATCAATATGCGCTTGGGTTTGAGTTATCTGCAGCGAGGCGAATATGAAGTGGCACTGGAGATGCTTGAAAAATCACTGGCGCAAGATCCCTCCCTAACAACAGCACACAACACCATAGCACTGCTATATCAACAACTAGGGCAGAATGAAGAAGCGGAACATCATTTCAGGCAATCGGTGACTCGCACGCCGCAATATTCAGAAGCACAAAACAACTACGGAGTATTTCTATGTCAGCAGGAACGCTATCAGGAAGCGGAACAACGGTTTTTGGCTGCCATAGACAATCCGCTCTATCAAATGGCCGCGCAGGCATATGAAAATGCCGGCACTTGCGCTTTACGTGATGGTGACGTCGATAAGGCAGAACGCTATTTTCGTCAAGCATTACAAATAAATCCCGAACTTCCACAGGCGCTGAACTGGATGGCTAACATTAGCTACGATCGTCAGGAATACCTTCAGGCTCGTGCGTATGTTCAACGGTTTCAGGCGATTGCTGCATGGACCCCAGAAGCATTGTTGACAGCGATCAAAACAGAAAACAAACTCAATGACCAAGATGCTGTAGCCAGCTACAAGCTTGTGATGCGTGCCAGATTTCCTGATTCGGATGAGGCTCAGCAGGTTAACCGAGGGCTCTACAGACAATGACCGACATTGACGATAACGAAAAAAGCATGCAAGTGTCTTCAGTACCCGATATTGGCGCACGACTGAGAAAAGCGCGAGAAGCCAGACAGTTGACTATTGCTGAGGTAGCGTCACAACTGCGTTTGCCTAAAGAGGTGTTCGAACATCTCGAGCAACAAGACTGGGCACGCCTGCATGGCAGAACCTATGCGCATGGTTACTTCTCTAGCTATGTAAAATTTCTGCAGCTTGATTATGAAGAGCTGCTTGAGCAATTTAACCATAGCTATACAGAGGTCGACCGCCCTAAAATTACTCCGCGGCTCAAGCAGCAAATCAAAGACACTCCTGGCTTTGGAATCCCAGTGAAACCGGTCATCTTCATCGCGGCGCTTGCTGGAGTGGTGTGGCTTGTTTTTAGTTATCAAGACAGGATTGTTGACTTTGTTTCAACACAACTGAAGCCAACTTTGGTCGACTATGATGCTGTAAATTCAAAGATCGAAACTTTAGAGCCAGTATCGGGCTTTAGCCAGAGTGTAGAACCTATCATTGAGTCTCAACCTGCGACGCTACCACCGATTGTTGCTGAGCCAATCGAACTCACTATACTGGACGAATGGCAGAACAACTTGCTGCAATCTGAGGTGGATGATGGTGACTTAAGCCCATCAACAGAAACTGCTGAATCAACGGCATCCGAGTTGCTATTGCCACAGTCGCTTCCACAGTTATCACTGACGTTTTCTGGGGAGTGCTGGGTTGAAGTGATAGATGCCAGCTCGACAACACTTCTGAGTCGAATAGTTCGAGCAGGTGAACAACTTAGCATTGCAGGTGACTTGCCACTTAGCGTGCGGCTTGGCCGTGCTTCTGCTGTAACGGTTGAGTTTAACAACGAACCGATGGACATTGGTATGTACACTCAAGGCGACGTAGCACGTTTTTCAGTAGGATCGGAGTCGTGATGGAGTCGGATTTCGCTATCGAACGCCGCAAATCCCGTCAGATAATGGTCGGCAATGTGGCTATTGGCGGCGATGCGCCTATCGCGGTGCAAAGCATGACCAACACTGAAACGACCGATGTTTCTGCAACGGTTGCACAGATCGAGGCCCTGCAAAAAGCTGGCGCTGACCTAGTCCGTGTATCTGTTCCGACTATGGATGCAGCAGAGGCCTTTGGCCAGATCAGAAAGCAAGTCAGCTTGCCACTGATTGCAGACATTCACTTTGACTACAAAATCGCGCTGCGGGTCGCTGACCTCGGTGTGGATTGTTTGCGCATCAATCCAGGCAATATCGGTCGAGAGGATCGGGTTAGGGCGGTCATCGATAAAGCACGTGATGTTGGTGTCCCAATCCGAATTGGCGTTAATGCCGGTTCTTTGGAAAAAGAGCTGCAAAAAAAATACGGTGAACCGACGCCTGATGCACTGGTTGAGTCGGCGATGCGCCATATTGATATTCTTGACCGGCTTAACTTTCCAGATTTTAAAGTCAGCCTCAAAGCCTCTGATGTATTCATGACGGTGTTTGCCTATCGAAAGCTTGCGTCACAAATTGACCAACCCTTGCATTTGGGAATTACAGAAGCAGGCAGTTTGCGAAGCGGTGCAGTGAAATCAGCAATAGGGCTTGGTATGCTGCTGGCCGAGGGCATAGGCGACACTATACGAGTGTCGCTCGCTGCCGATCCGGTAGAAGAAATTCGCGTTGGCTTTGATATTCTTAAAAGCCTCAGAATTCGTAGCAAAGGCATCAATTTGATTGCCTGCCCGTCATGCTCGCGTCAGCAGTTTGATGTGATTGCTACGGTCAATGCTTTGGAGACTCGCCTGGAAGACATCACTGAGCCTATGGATGTCGCAGTCATTGGTTGTGTGGTCAATGGGCCTGGCGAGGCCAAGGAGGCCGCCATTGGCTTGACCGGCGGCACACCTAATCTGCTCTACAAGGATGGTAAACCTCATCACAAGGTAGACAATGAGTCGCTGGTTGATGAGCTGGAGCGTGAAATCAGACAACGCATTGCCTTGCGTCAACAATCTGAATCTAAAGAAAAAGTAATTCCGATAAAGGACATCAGCAAAACGTGACAGAAACCATTCGCTCAGTGCGTGGAATGAACGACATACTTCCAGAGGTCACTCCCCGCTGGCAATTTATAGAACACATACTCAAAGATACGCTTTCGAGTTATGGCTATCAGGAAATTCGATTCCCGATTGTCGAGAAAACGGAGCTGTTCAAGCGCTCTATTGGTGAAGTTACCGATATTGTCGAAAAAGAGATGTATACCTTCGAAGACCGTAACGGCGATAGCTTGACTTTGAGGCCCGAAGGTACCGCAGGTTGTGTTCGAGCCGCTATGGAAAATGGTCTGCTGAATCAAACCCAGCGATTGTGGTACAGCGGCCCAATGTTTCGACATGAACGCCCCCAGAAAGGCCGTTACCGACAGTTTCATCAGCTCGGTGTTGAGGCCTATGGTTTTTCAGGGCCGGATATCGACGCTGAAATGATTGTGATGACGGCGCGTCTCTGGAAAAACCTAGGGCTGAATGGCCTCACATTACAAATCAACTCACTGGGGACTACTGAAGCGCGACTGCAATATCGGCAACAATTAGTGGCTTACTTTGAGGTAAATCACCACCTGCTGGATGAAGATAGCCAGCGACGTCTTCGTAGCAATCCGTTGCGTATTCTTGATAGTAAAAATCCAGATATGCAGACGTTGAATAAAGCAGCTCCAAAGCTATTGGACCATTTGGATGATGAGTCTCGGGCGCATTTTCAGACACTCTGTGCCAGACTTGATGCAGTCGGTGTTCCTTATGAGATAAATACACGACTGGTGCGTGGACTCGACTACTACGGTAAAACCGTTTTTGAATGGGTCACTGACAAGCTAGGTGCTCAGGGCACAGTGTGTGCAGGTGGTCGATATGATGCACTGGTACAGCAGCTGGGTGGCAAGGCCTCAACCGCGATTGGTTTTGCGATTGGCGTTGAACGATTGATTGCCTTGCTGGAGGCCAATGACGCCTTACCACAGTCAGACCCTTTAGACGCTTACCTTGTTGCGGTTGGCGACCGGGCGAGCCAGCAAGCATTGTTACTGGCAGAACAGCTGCGTGACGAGTTGCCTGATATTAAGTTGCTATGCCACTGCGGCGGTGGTAGCTTTAAGAGCCAATTCAAACGCGCTGACCGGAGCGGTGCTCGATGGACACTTATCCTCGGCGACGATGAAGTTGCAAACGGTGTTATTGGCGTTAAGGTCATGGCAACGGGTGAGCAGCACACTATCCAGTGGAATGCGCTTGCAACATTTCTTGCTCAGTAATATCTACGGAATTCAAAACTATCAATACGGCACTATGACACCCTTAAACATTCCCGAATGGCAGTCTCTTGATCGGCACTACGGTGATATCAAGTATTTATCAATTCGCGAGCAGTTCGCGCTCGATTCTGGTCGGTTCGATCGGTTTACACTACGCTCTGGTGAGCTGTTATTAGATTATTCCAAAAATCGAATTACTCAGGAGACTATCGACAAACTGATTGCATTGGCTCAAGCCGTCAATATGACAGAGTGGACTGAGCGTATGTTTACCGGTGATATTATCAATCACACCGAGGGAAGGGCGGTATTGCACACAGCCTTGCGTAACCGCTCAAATACACCGGTTTTGGTAGACGGTCAGGACGTTATGCCCTTGGTGAATGCCGTTTTGAGGAAAATGGCTCGCTTCTGCGAGCAAGTTCATACCGGTCACTGGCTCGGCTATTCCGGCAAAAAAATTACCGATATCGTCAATATTGGCATTGGTGGTTCAGATCTCGGCCCGGCAATGATTTGTGATGCCCTTGAGCCTTACGGCATTGATGGCCTATCGGTACATTTTGTTTCAAATGTAGACGGTACTGATCTCAGTACAACCTTAGAGAAACTCAATCCTGAAACGACCTTGTTTGTGGTCGCCTCAAAAACATTTACCACTCAGGAAACGCTCACTAATGCGCAGTCCGCAAGACAATGGTTTTTAAAATCTGCCCAACAATCTGATGTGGCTAAACACTTTGTGGCGGTGTCGACCAATGCCGAGGCTGTTGCTGCGTTTGGCATTGACACCGACAATATGTTTGAGATTTGGGATTGGGTAGGTGGACGCTACTCACTGTGGAGCGCCATTGGTTTGCCCATTGCCCTCTACATAGGTATGGATAATTTCGAGCGCTTGCTCGACGGTGGCCATGCAATGGATGTGCATTTTCGTCACCAACCACTTGCTGAAAATATTCCAGTCATTATGGGCATGCTGGGTATCTGGTATGTCAATTTCTTTAACAGTCAAACGCATGCGATAGTGCCTTATGATCATTCCCTTGCGCGCTTTCCAAGTCATATGCAGCAGCTTGATATGGAAAGCAACGGTAAGTTTATCAATCGTCAGGGTGCTCGGATTAACTACAAAACGGGGCCCGTCATCTGGGGAACCCCCGGGACTAACGGCCAGCATGCTTACTTTCAATTGATTCATCAGGGTACGCAGTTAATACCGGTCGATTTTGTGTTGCCGGTCAACAGTCATTATCCAGACTGTGATCATCAATCAATTTTGCTGGCAAATGGTCTTGCTCAAGCTGAAGCATTGATGAAAGGTAAAACAGCCGAAGAGGTCAGAAGTGAACTGGTTAAAGAAGGCTATGAAGGTAAAGCGCTTGAAGCCCTACTGCCGCACAAGGTATTTCCCGGTAATCGTCCTAGCAATGCTTTGTTATTCCCTAAATTGACACCGGAAATGCTCGGTCAGTTGGTAGCACTCTACGAGCACAAAGTCTTCGTTCAAGGGGTTGTTTGGAACATCAACTCGTTCGATCAGTGGGGGGTTGAGCTGGGTAAACAACTGGCAAAAGCCATCTTGCCAGATTTGTTAGCAACGGATGAGTCAATTTCTGAACATGACAGTTCAACCAGCGAACTGATTCGTCTGATAAGGCAGTTGCGTCAATAAACGCCAGACTCAGAGAGTCAAGTCTGGCATCACCGTGTTTGAACCCGCTGAGGTTGATAGACTTCATCTGAGTCAATATTTTCAGTCAGATGAGGATCCTTGTCGTCGTATGGCAGCTGATGTAAAAAATGTCTCATGCAGTTTAATCTGGCTGATTTTTTATCGTCTGAACGTATGATGACCCACGGGGATTTCTCATTATGCGTGTAGTCAAACATGGCTTCTTTGGCCTCGGTATAATCCTGCCATTTTTCCTGGGCAGCTGTATCGATTGGACTGAGTTTCCAGCCCTTCAACGGACTGTTAAGTCTCGCATCAAAGCGGCGTTTTTGTTCTTGCTGGCTGACCGAGAACCAGTACTTGAATAACCAAATTCCGTCGTCAATCAGCATTTTTTCAAGGGTCGGTGCCTGCTGCAAAAAGCGTTGATAATCTGCTTCACTACAGAAACCCATAACCTTTTCAACGCCAGCCCGGTTGTACCAGCTTCGGTCAAACAGCACTATTTCGCCAGCCGTTGGTAAATGCTGCATATAACGTTGAAAGTACCATTGACCTCGCTCTGTACTGTTCGGCTTGCTAAGCGCAGCAATACGCGCTGTTCTAGGGTTAAGATGTTCAGTGAACCGCTTGATAGCGCCTCCTTTGCCTGAAGCATCACGCCCCTCAAACAAAATGACAATTCGTTGATCCTGCTGATGCGCCCAGCGCTGAACTTTGAGCAGTTCAACCTGCAATGCTTCTTTTTCAGTGTGGTAGCGACTGGCCATTTCAGCGACTTTTAACAAGCACTAATCCTGCCAGTGGAGGCAGATCAAGCGTCAATGAAAAGGGTCTGTCTGCCCATGGTTTATGCTCGGCATCGATCAAAATAGCAGAGGGATAATTACTGCCAGCATAATATTCAGAGTCAGAGTTCAGGATCACGTGATACTGGCCTGCCTCGGGCACACCCATCCGATAGTGCTTGCGTACGACTGGGGTGAAGTTTAGTACTGTGATGGTGAACTCCTCAGCAGCCTTTCGCATGAAGCTGATGATTGACTGTTCATGATCGGTACAGTCGATCCATTCAAACCCCTGAGCATCAAAGTCATAGGTGTGCAAGGCTAGATTGCTTTTGTAAATCGCGTTTAGGTCAGCAACCAGTTTTTGTAAACCCTGATGCATTGGATAGTCGAGCACATACCAATCGAGCGCTTTGTCACTGTTCCATTCAGAGCCTTGCCCGAATTCGGAGCCCATGAACATCAGCTTTTTGCCCGGATAGGTGTACATGAAGGTATAAAGCAAACGCAGATTGGCGAACTGTTGCCATTCATCACCGGGCATCTTGTAAAGCATCGACCGTTTGCCATGGACAACTTCATCATGTGAAAAGGGCAAGACAAAGTTTTCCGTGAATGCGTACAGCAGGCCGAAGGTCAATTGATCATGGTGATAACGTCGATGCACGGGATCTTGTTGCATGTATTGCAGGATGTCGTGCATCCAGCCCATGTTCCACTTCATCGAAAAGCCCAAGCCACCCATATCCGACGGACGCGAGACCATGGGGTAGGACGTTGATTCTTCAGCCGCAATAATGCAGCCAGGATGTGCCTGATGCAGCACGCTGTTGAGGTGCTGCAGGAAAGCGATAACTTCTAGATTTTCCCGACCGCCATAGATATTGGGCAACCATTGGCCGTCTTCACGAGAATAATCCAGATAGAGCATTGAAGCCACGGCATCGACACGCAAGCCATCAATATGAAACTCTTCCAGCCAAAAGAATGCGCTGGACAGCAGAAAGTTTCGCACTTCATTGCGACCGTAATTGAAGATTAGCGTGCCCCAGTCCTGATGTTCGCCAAGCCTTGGATCTTCATGTTCGTAGAGTGCTGTTCCATCGAACTTGGCCAGACCATGTGAATCCTTGGGAAAATGTCCTGGTACCCAATCGAGAATAACGCCAATGCCAGCAAGGTGACACTGTTCGACAAAATAACGAAAATCATCAGGCGACCCGAATCGTCGGGTGGCAGCGAAGTATCCGGTGGTCTGATAGCCCCAAGAAGCATCGAGTGGATGCTCGGTGATAGGTAGAAGTTCAATGTGCGTGAAGCCTTGCTGCTGAACATAGGGCACCAGTCTGTCGGCAAGCTCTCTGTAACTCAGAAAACCACCATCATGAGCACGCTGCCATGAGCCCAAATGTACCTCATAGACCGAGTGAGGGGCGTGCAGCCACTTGCTTCGCTCTCGTTTATCCATCCAGTCCTTGTCACGCCATTGAAAGCGCTCTGGTTTCATAACAACCGAGGCTGTACCAGGGCGAAGTTCGGTTTGTTGGGCATAAGGGTCCATCTTTAAATGCAGGCTACCATGTTGCTGGTTGAGGATCTCGAACTTATACAAGGTGCCCGGCCGAATACCTGGAATAAATAACTCCCACACACCGCTATGACCACAGACCCGCATTGGGTGGCAGCGACCGTCCCACTGATTGAAATCACCCACCACGCTGACCCGCTGTGCATTGGGCGCCCATGTGGCAAACAGCACGCCTGATACGCCTTCTACAACT
>SKGV01000063.1 GCA_007117275.1 Methylophaga sp. | reverse complement strand
GGCGCTGTGGAAATTCCACTCGCCGTTCAGCGTATGGGGCGTACCGGTAAGTATGACGCCATTATTGCACTGGGCGCCGTCATTCGTGGCGGCACTCCACATTTTGAATATGTTGCGGGCGAGTGCTCGAAAGGATTGGGGCAACTGGCATTGCAGTTGGATATTCCGATTTCATTTGGTGTGTTGACAGTCGACACCATTGAGCAAGCTATCGAGCGTGCGGGTACTAAAGCCGGTAACAAAGGCGCTGAAGCAGCAATGGGTACTATGGAAATGGTCAATCTGTTGCGTCAAATTGAGACAGCGAAATAATTATGGCCGCAGGCTTACCGAGAACCCAAGCCAGGCGCGCAGCAGTCCAGGCGCTGTACCAGTCACTCGTTAATAATCAAAGGCCTGAACCATCAGCATTGGAGTTTGTGACGTCAGAATATGCTGACCGAATCGACAAGCATTACTTTAATGATCTGGTTGCTGGCGTTCTTAATCAGATGACTACGATTGATCAAGCATTGTCCTCGGCGATTGATCGGGAATTGACAGCGATTGACCCGGTTGAAGCATCGGTGCTCAGGCTCGCGGTCTATGAGTTTCTGGCCAGACCAGAAGTTCCTTACCGAGTTGTGCTCAACGAGGCGGTGGAACTCGCCAAATCGTTTGGTGGTGAGCAAGGACACAAATATGTTAACGGTGTGCTTGATAAGGTTGGCTCAAAACTTCGACCAACTGAGTATCAGGCTGCCAAGGCCGCCCGTAATCGAAAATAGCGCTAGTTGTAGCAAGCTCTATAACTTAGGATTCGGATAACACTGCTGATCCGGATCATTGAAAGATGGTAACTACGGATTTTATTTTGGCGGCAAGCGAATTCTCTCTCATTCAGACCTACTTTGCACAGTTGACCCGCGGCCGTTCTGATGTGGTCAAAGGCATTGGTGATGATTGTGCGCTATTGAGAGGCCACCCCACAGAGTTGCTGGCGGTGTCGATTGACACGTTGGTAGAGGGGGTGCACTTCTTTGCCGATATTGAACCTTTCCGCTTGGGATATAAAAGCCTGGCCGTTGGCTTAAGTGATTTAGCCGCCATGGGCGCTGAGCCAGCTTGGTTTACGCTGGCTTTGACCTTGCCGGAAAATAACGCCGCCTGGCTTGAATCATTTGCCTCAGGCCTTGCCGAATTGGCAGTACAACACAATGTGCAACTGGTCGGCGGCGATACCACTCGTGGTCCGTTGACCATTAGTATTCAGGTTCACGGTCATGTGCCAGAAACTTCAGGCTTGCGGCGAGATACTGCCAGAGTCGGTGACAAGATATGTGTCACTGGCACGCTAGGTGATGCTGGTGCTGCACTCAACAGTCGATTAACAGGCCTCAATCTGCAAGCGCTCACTGCAGAGCAACATGATTACCTATGGTCACGGTTGGAATTGCCAACACCACGCAACACAATTGGAAAAATGCTCAGACAGTGTGCCCATGCGGCGATTGATATTTCTGATGGTCTATTGGCGGATCTCGGACATGTGCTTGCTGCCAGCCATGTTGGGGCGGTGCTCAATGTTGATAGCCTGCCAATATCAGAGGCCCTACTCCAGCTTCCTCGGTCGATTGCGACAGAACTTGCGCTGACTGCAGGAGATGATTATGAACTGTGTTTCACCGCACCAGCCAATAAACTACGTCAACTGCTTGAAGCCGATGTCGAAGTGACCTGTATCGGCGAGGTTACTACTGTTCCTGAGCTTGTCCTAGTCGATCATGCTGGTAGAGTGTTTGAAACCCCGCAAACAGGTATGGGCTATGACCACTTCAAACAATAATCTTAACTTTCGGCAATTGATCAAACGACCCGCTTGCTTTGTAGCGCTGGGGTTTGGTGCTGGTCTGTCACCTAAAGCGCCGGGCACTGTTGGCACTGTAGTCGCAATACCGATTTATCTGTTACTGCAGCCTTTACCGCTGTTTTGGTATTTATTGGCAACGTTTGCCGCCTTTATGATCGGCGTCTGGTTATGTCAGCAAGCGGTTAAATGGCTACAGCAAGAGGATCCGTCTGCGGTAGTCTGGGATGAGATTGTCGGTTATCTGGTGACCATGATCATGGCTCCACAGGGTTGGCAATGGCTGCTTGCTGGGTTTGTGTTATTCCGCTTGTTTGATATTTGGAAACCATGGCCGGTTAAATTAGCCGATGAGCAGGTTCACGGTGGCTTTGGCATTATGCTTGATGACGTGATTGCGGCAATCTATGCCGCAATCAGTTTGCAACTGCTTTATTTGCTTATCTGATCATTCAAACGCTGCCTTGAGTCTGGCTTGAAAGCTCGCTAGATCGAAATAATGATTCTGCGTACCAAAGTGCTCGATTTTTATGGCGCCGAGCAATGAGGCAATTCTTCCGGTTTCTTCCCATGTTTTCTCGTGCATGATGCCATGCATTAACCCTGCCCGGTAGGCATCACCACAACCGGTCGGATCCCTGATAACCGATGCCTGAGCGCATGGAATATCAATACGTTTGTTTTCAGTGTAGATATATGAGCCTTTGCTGCCACGGGTAATAATCAGTGCCTCAACATGCCGAGCAATATCGTGTGGCGATAGGCCTGTTTTGTTCTGAAACATCTGTGCTTCATAGTCATTGAGTGCGATAAAACTCGCTTGGTCAACAAATTCCATCAGCTCGTCACCATCAAACATTGGCAAGCCCTGGCCCGGATCGAAAATGAAAGGGATATTAGCCTGATGAAATTGTTGGGCGTGCTGAATCATGCCATCTCGACCATCGGGGGCAATGATGCCCAGTTTTATATGCTCAGGGTCAGTAATGCTGTTCTGGTGGGCATGGCTCATTGCCCCCGGGTGAAATGCCGTGATTTGGTTATCATCGATATCGGTCGTGATAAACGCCTGTGCGGTGTATGATTCATCAATCACTTTGACATGACGACGGTTAATGCCATGCTTGTCCATCCATTCGGCATAACTGCCAAAGTCGCGACCTACAGTACCCATTGGTACAGGTTCGTCTCCGAGTAATTTGAGATTGAAGGCAATATTACCGGCACAACCGCCAAACTCACGTCGTAACTCCGGCACCATAAAGGCGACGTTCAACATATGTACCTTGTCTGGCAAAATGTGATTTTTGAAGTGATCCGGGAACACCATTATGGTGTCGAAGGCAAAAGAGCCACAGATGAGTGCAGACATGATGCTATCCTTGTTCGGTGAGAATGTGTTGATGGTCAGCCATGAGTTTGAGCTTACCATTGAGAAAGTCAGTCAGATAATGGCCGACCACTTCGTTACGCCAACCTTGCTGAAGCGGTAGATCATCTTCTCCTCTTACCAAACGCTCAATATCCTTGCGACTGGCAATGGCGGAGGGTGTGACCGAGCATTCGTCTGAATATTTACGCAGCAGCGCCATCAGTGCATCTATGAGCGCTTCTTGTTGATTGGTCAGTGGCATTGGTTTTTGCATCACCGGCCATTGAGCTTCTGGCGTGTCGATAGCGTTGGCAATCTGTTGCAGTAGTTCTGCCCCCTCTCGTTGGATGTCCCGCACTTCAAAGCCTCTGATGCCAGACAGCTTTTCCATGCTGGTCGGCATGAATCTGGCCATATCAAGCATGATTTCATCTTTGATAATCCAGCGTCGTGGTCGATTACGCTGCATAGCTTTTTGCTCGCGCCAGATCGCCAGCTTTTCAAGAACGGCCAATTGTAAGCCCTTGAGCTTGCCTGCACCTCGGATCTTGCGCCAGATAACTGCCGGCTCCGATTGATAGGTTTCGCTGGATGATAGTGCGGAAAAATCTTCCTCAAGCCATGATAGTCTTTCCTGCTGTGTCAGTGATTCGAGCATTATCAGGTAAATATCCCGCAAGTAACGCACGTCGTCAGCAGCATAATCAAGTTGGGCGTTCGACAGCGGCCTTTGTGTCCAGTCTGTTCTCGAGTGAGCTTTGTCTAACTCGACATTAAGCAGTGTTTTTACCATGCTGGCATAGCCGGTCTGATCGCCATATCCCAGCATGGTAGCGGCCAGCTGCGTATCGAAAATATTTTGTGGTAGCTCACCCCTGAGCATATAGAGTAGCTCTAAATCTTGTCGAGCGGCGTGAAACACCAGTGTAGTGTCTGGCTGATAAAACAAATCAAGTAGCGGTTCCAAGTTTGACAGTGCCAGTGGGTCTACACAGGCAATCACTGACTCATTGGCGACCTGAATCAAGCAAAGCTGCGGGTAGTATGTTTTCTCACGGAGAAACTCGGTATCGATGGCAAGCCACCGGCTGCCTGCAAGCTGTGCACACAGTTCATCCAGTTGTGCTGGCTGGTCTACAAATAAAACGGTCATTCGGGATTCCGACAAAATAGCCCATTATAACCACAGCAGATGTTCTTGAGCTCGGAGATACTGCGGATGCTCATCCGGTATTGACTAGGCTGGGGCTAATCAATCCCCGAGGTCTGGCGTGCGCGTGCCAGCTCGATGACCTGACTGATGGCATCGACAATAATCTCAGGTTGCTGCTGCGGTATGGCATGTCCGCTTTTGTGCGCAAAAATATGTCTACTGAGTGGCGATAAGCGAGTTAGGTCCTGTTGCAGCCTGATCCAGACTTTCTCACGTTGTGCGGCAGTTTCATTGCCAACCCAGTCAGAGCGCCCTCGACTGATGACAATCAGTGGAATATGGGGAATCGCTGCGTTCTGCTGTACTTGGGTGGCACTTTGATGCATGGCAGTAATTTCAGCCACTGAAGCGCGGTATGCGCGCTCTCTTAACATGACATGTTTGTCAGCGTGGTAGTTGGTTTCACTGCTTTTTTGCAGAATCAGTACATTTGATCCACGCCCAGGGTTCTGGGGCAGTTTAATCTCAAGCTGCTCATGTTGACGCTCATGTGAGGAATCTACCAGAACCAGACCGGCCACATCATCCGGGTTGTTTGCGGTAAACAGACGGACGTTATAACCACCAAACGAATGGCCTACCATAATGAAGGGAGGGGTAATGTCAGCATTTTTCAGCAGCACTTCAAGTTCTAGGGCGATACGGGCGCTGTCTCTGGGTCGAGGCCCAAAGTCGCTCCAACCATAGCCTGGCCTGTCAAACACGCACACTTTGTTGTTGCTGGCAGCGGCAACCTGCACGGGTAACCAGTCTGTTGAGTCATCACCGAGCCCAACATCAATAATGACGGTGGGAGCACCTTCGCCTTTGCAGTGAATGTGTAGTTTGTAACCACCTACATCATGGCGCTCCCCTGGCATTGGCGGAAAAGCAAAAGCGCTACCGCTGAAGACAAAGGCCAGAGCAAATAAAACTTTATTGACAACGACAAACATGGCGACTCCAAGATACCCATGATCCTGAAGTGAGATTGTGTGTATGGCGATAAAGTTCCGGTGGTTGCGTCCGTGCTATGTCGAGCGATACGTGTGAGGTTTAGACTCCGGCTTTGATGCCCAGAAATTCTGAAATCGCGGTTTCGTCAAAGGGCCAGTTCAGTTCTTGACCATGACTGTTACGCAATACCGGGATTCGGATTCCATAGCGCTCGACCAGCTGATCATCGTCGCCAATCTCAAGGAGTTCCAGGGTGTACACAGAACCTAATCCGAGGCCAGTTATCATCTGTTCAGCCAGTTCGCAGAGATGGCAGCCAGCCGTGGTATACAGTTGCAGAGTGCTCATTTTTCGCGCAGTCGAGGCATCAAATCAACAAAATTGCAGGGTTTGTGGCGAGCATCAAGTTGATGTATCAATATTTCATCCCAAGCGGTCTTGCAAGCACCTGATGAGCCTGGTAAACAAAAAATGAAAGTACCGTTGGCGACACCGGCCACTGCTCTGGATTGAATGGTGGAGGTGCGAATGCTTGAGTACGAAATCTGCCTGAACAGTTCGCCAAAACCTTCAATGGTTTTGTCAAACAGCACACTGATAGCTTCCGGCGTACCATCGCGTCCGGTCATACCTGTGCCGCCGGTGGTAATGATGGCCTGAATGTTATCGTCGGCTATCCAGCGCGATACGATGGCCCGAATGGCGTAGATGTCATCTTTTACCAGTGCCTGTTCAGCAAGAAGGTGATTTGCAGCCAGCAGGCGTTCACGTATAAGGGCACCGGATTTGTCGTCCGAGGCGCTGCGCGTATCAGAAACGGTCAACACTGCAATATTGACGGGAATAAACTCAGCTTGCATGTCATAACCTAGTTAAAATATGGACATTCAGTATAGTCAGTGGCTGCCACTCGGTCTAGAATTCCTGCCAATTTAGAACAAACCATAATTAGCCTTGGGTATTAGCGCGACCAGCACTCGTCTGACAGCCTGTGCCACAGACAGTCTTGTAAAAAAATCAGCGTTTTAAATCCAAAATCAGCTGAATTGAACGGCGCCACGTCTAAGCCCATCGTTACGCATTGTTAAGTCGCAATGCGAATATGTTGAGCACTTATTTAATGAGGCAGATGCGGACAGCATCTGCTTATGCAGTTAACATAGATGACGTTCGCCAGGTCGAGGCCCATCTATGGCTGATACGTTGTGGCTGGACGAGCCAAGTACAAACCGCATCTCAGCAACCATGCAACAGCTGGATCTCAGTACAATCGCCAAGTGGAGATATATGTCAAACCGATCATCGAACAACAGGAAAGCGAAGTCAGGCAGGCGCAACGCTCCTGGTGACAACAGCAACTTAATATATGGCTTGCATGCGGTACAGGCAGCACTCGATGCGCCATCCAGCCGAGTTTTGGATGTGTGGCTGGCGGACGCGCGGGATGATCAACGAGTCAGAGCAATTGCTGAGTCTGCACATAGACTGGGTCTAAAAACTCATACTGTCGATCGCGAACAGTTAGACGAATTACTACCTGACAAAATACATCAGGGCTGTATTGCAAGATGTAAACCCCTCGAGGCCTTGGGAGAAATTGAACTGGGTATGCTGCTTGATGATCTTGAGCAGCCACCACTGTTGCTGATTTTGGATGGTGTTCAGGACCCTCACAATCTGGGTGCCTGTTTGCGAACCGCAGAAGCTGCAGGCGCACATGCAGTGATTGCTCCCAAGGATCGCGCTTCGGGATTGACGGCCACTGCGGTGAAGATATCCAGTGGTTCGGCAGAGAGAGTGCCTTTTTTCCAGGTGACCAATCTTGCCAGAGTGCTTCGCGATCTTCAGCAGCGTGGAACATGGATCATCGGTACGTCTGGAGAGAGTGAGGAGTCGCTTTACCAGTCCAAACTGACAGGGGCGGTCGCAATCGTACTGGGTGCTGAAGGCAAAGGTATCCGACGACTGACTCGAGAACATTGTGATGAAGTAGTGTTTATTCCGATGCAAGGACTGACCGAGAGTCTCAATGTGTCAGTTGCCGCGGGTGTATGTCTGTATGAAGCCTATCGTCAGCGTCACTTGTGACCATCAGTATATTTAGAGTAAACTGATCAATTGCCCGCGATAAGTTTGGGCAAAAACTCCTTGCTTTTCGGTTGCCCGAAAAGCTGACTAAACCGTGAGGAGCTCTAATGAGACATTACGAAATCGTGTTTCTGGTCCACCCTGACCAGAGCGAACAAGTGCCTGCCATGATCGAGCGTTATTCCCAAACGCTGACCAGCAATGGTGGCACTATTCACCGTCTGGAAGACTGGGGTCGTCGCCAACTGGCTTACCCTATCAATAAAGTTCACAAGGCGCATTACGTGCTGATGAACGTTGAATGTGACGTTGATCAGCTGAACGAAGTGACCACTGCGTTCCGCTTCAACGATGCGGTTATCCGTCATCTGGTTGTCAACGCTGACGAAGCTGTTACCGAGCCATCACCCATGATGCGCAAAGATGAAGACAGCAGACCTGCGCAAGCCAACTAAATACTTAGGAGAACTCACATGGCACGTTTTTTCAGACGTAGAAAGTTTTGCCGTTTCACCGCGGAAGGCGTCAAACAGATTGATTACAAAGATGTAAATCTGCTCAAAAACTACATTACCGAAACAGGCAAAATTGTTCCCAGCCGCATCACAGGCACCAAGGCGCGTTATCAGCGTCAGCTGTCAACCTGTGTTAAGCGTGCGCGGTTCCTTGCGCTGATTCCATACTGTGATATGCACAAGTAAGCATGACCACTTCCTGACATAGTCAAAGCAAGACACACCAAAATGCTGCGCTCAATGGCTGGTTTCGCAATGAAGGGGTTATGGCAGTCTGCCTTCGTGGTAGCGCTGTTATCTCTTGGTGCATTGTTATTGCCGCCACTGTCATACCTCGCTTCCGGGGTCATTGTCTTGGCGACACTAAGAATCGGCCCGGTAGAGGGTGCAAAAGTACTCGCTGCCGCATTGTTGGTCGCTATTATTGCAGCAGGTTTGATACTGAAGCAGTTCAGCCTCGCGCTGATAATGTTTGTCACCAGTTGGTTGCCTGTTTATGGCATCACGCTGGTGCTGGGCTACAGTCGATCAATGGCTACCAGCCTAATCGCTTCGGCAGGGCTTGCTATTGCGGTGGTCTTGGCAATACATCTGTTTATTGCAGAGCCCGCAGTATGGTGGTTTGGTATGCTGACACCACTGATGGAGCTTCTGCAAGGTACCGCTGGCTGGCAATTGGATCAGGGGCAGACCCAGGCGCTTTTTTCCGACATAGCAAAGCTCATGACCGGACTCGTGGCTGCCGCTGTGATGCTCAATGTTGTCATTGGTTTGCTGATTGGCCGAGCATGGCAAGCGTCGCTGTATGATCCGGGTGCATTTGGTAAGGAGTTTTGCCAGATTCGTCTTGGCAAACCAGCGGCCGTGCTGACAACAACGCTGTTGTTGCTGGCATTATTAAGCGTGCCGGCGGGCTTGCAATTTATCATCGACCTTTTACCGGTGATGCTAGTTGCGTTTGCTTTGCAGGGTATCGCCATTGCACATGCCCTGGTAAGACAGCGTAATAGGTCAAATTTCTGGCTGATCGCGATGTATGTCTTGTTGGTGTTTATGCTGCCACAAATGGTGTTATTACTGGCGATGTTGGGTGTGATTGAACAATGGGTTAATTTCCGTAAACATTCTGACAATGATGCGGACTAAATTTTAATAGCAGCGATACGCTGCGAATGAGGGTAGAACGATGCAAGTAATTTTGCTGGAAAAAGTTCAAAAATTGGGCAATCTTGGTGAAGAGGTTTCTGTCAAATCAGGATTCGGTCGCAACTATCTGGTACCTAAAGGTAAGGCATTGCCTGCAACCAAGCGTAATCGCGAAGTGTTTGAAACACGTCGTGCAGAGCTTGAGGCGGCAGCTGCTGAATTGCTGAAAGCAGCAGAGGCCCGCAAAAACAAACTGGTTGCAGCAGGTGATGTTAATATCATGGCTAATGCCGGCGTTGAAGGTAAGCTTTTTGGCTCTGTCACTGCTGCTGATATCGCTGACGCCCTGAATGCTGCTGGCGCTGATGTTGACCGCAACGAAGTGCGTCTGCCTACCGGTGCACTGCGTCACACGGGTGAATATAAGATTGACATTCAACTTCACGCTGATGTTGTGGTTGCCGTCGATGTTAACGTTACATCTGAGGCAGAGCTGCAGGCGCGTGCTGAAGCAGAAGAAGCTAAAAAAGCGCGTGAAGCTGCTTTAGAAGAAGCCGAAGCGATTGCCAAGGCGCAAGAGCAAGCATAAGTCAGGCTCAAGACGGGTGAGCAACTCCCCCGTCTTGTCTTTTTGTCCAACGCCGCTGAGTGATTACTCAGGGGTTGGATGTTGAGTGAATTGCAAGCATTCAGGTGACTGCTGTGGAAGAGATCAATTATTCCGACCCATATCCGGATAACGATACGCAGGCACTCAAAGTCCCGCCAAACTCCGTCGAAGCCGAGCAGTCAGTGCTGGGTGGTTTAATGCTCGATAACAGTGCTTGGGAACAAGTCGCTGATATTTTGGTTAAGCAGGATTTCTACAGGCACGATCATCAACTCATTTTCCGTGCGATCAAGACGTTGTTGGATCAGGCGCAACCCGTCGATGTGATCACCCTGGCCGAGTGGCACAACAAGCATGGTGAATTGGATAAGGTGGGGGAGCTCGCCTATCTGGGACATCTGGCTAGCAGTACGCCCAGTGCTGCAAACATTACTGCCTATGCAACCATTGTGCGTGAACGGTCTATCTTGCGTCAGCTGATTCAGGTCGGCAATACCATTTCTAACATGGCTTTCAAGCCGGAAGGATTGTCCAGCGAGGATATGCTGGACAAGGCCGAGCGACACGTTTTTGAGATCGCCGAAAAAGGCGCCCGACGTGGCGGTGGTTTTATACAAGTCAAAGATGTTTTAACCAAGGTCGTTGACCGCATCGACACCTTATTTGAACAGGACAGCGCCATCACTGGCTTGCCTACCGGTTTTATGGATTTTGATGATCAAACCTCTGGCTTACAGCCTGCCGACTTGATCATTGTAGCGGGTCGACCATCGATGGGTAAAACCACATTTGCCATGAATCTTGCTGAAAATGCAGCCATTCACAGCAAGCAGCCGGTCGCCGTATTTAGTATGGAAATGCCAGCTGATTCATTGGCAATGCGTATGCTCTCTTCACTGGGGCGAATTGATCAGCATCGGCTCAGAACAGGTCGTCTCAATGATGATGACTGGCCAAGATTGACTTCAGCGATTGCCTTGCTCAATGATGCACCGCTGTTTATTGACGACACACCCGCATTGTCACCAAGTGAATTGAGAACACGTGCACGTAGGCTCAAACGTGAACATGGTCTGAGTATGATTGTGATCGATTACCTGCAATTGATGCAGGGTTCCGCCAAGTCGTCTGAAAATCGTGCTACAGAAATTTCAGAAATTTCACGTTCACTCAAAGCGCTTGCCAAAGAGCTTGAAGTGCCGGTCGTTGCGCTGTCTCAGCTCAACCGGAGTCTTGAGCAGCGTCCCAATAAACGTCCGGTGATGTCAGACTTACGAGAGTCTGGTGCGATTGAGCAAGATGCTGACTTGATTGTTTTTATTTACCGCGATGAAGTCTATAACGAAGATTCTGCCGATAAAGGCAAGGCAGAGATCATTATCAGTAAGCAACGTAACGGCCCGATAGGCACGGTGGCACTGACTTTTCAGGGCAAGTACACACGTTTTGAAAATTTTGCTCCCAGTTATTACGAAGAATACGCTGACCCTAACGAGTGATGAACTACCCGTTTGCCTCAATTGATATCGCTGCACTGCAACACAACCTGCAGCAGGTAAGACGGTATGCGCCAGACAGCCGTATCATGTCCGTTATCAAGGCCAATGCTTATGGCCACGGTTTATTGCCGATCGCAAATGCGTTGCTGGAAACGGATGCATTTGCTGTGGCCAGATTGGATGAAGCGGTGATGCTTCGTCACAACGGTATTAGCCAAGCAATTGTGGTTATGGAAGGGCTGCACACTAGCGAGCAGTTTCAGTGCGCGATTGATCTACAGATTACGCCAGTGCTGCATTTGGCCACACATGTCGACTTACTGCTGAATTGTCATGGTCAGCTACCGTTTTGTTGGTTAATGCTGGAAACAGGCATGCATCGGCTAGGCATGCCCGCTCAAGCCTTGCGATCAGCAAAACAACGATTGAACAGTGGTGGATATGCCGACCAACAACTGGGGCTGATGAGCCATTTTGCTAATTCCGACTTGTTTGGGGATAACCGCAACACGGCTCAATTGGCTGTGATGCGACAGTTGGTCGCCGAAACAGGTTTATCAGCGTGCATGGCAAATTCGGCAGCAATCATCAGTTTACCTGATGCCCATCACCAATGGGTAAGGCCGGGACTGATGCTGTATGGGGTGTCGCCTTTTGTCGAGCAGTCTGCGCAAGACCTTGGCTTAATGCCAGTCATGCAGCTTCGCTCAACATTGATTGCCACTCAAATACTTAAAGCCGGCGATCAGGTGGGCTATGGTGGTGAATGGACAGCGAGCAAAGCCACTCGAATGGGCGTTGTCAGTTGCGGTTATGGTGACGGCTATCAGCGGCATTTGAGCAACCGTGGCAATGTCATCATTCGAGAACAACTGTTACCGGTCATTGGCCGAGTTTCGATGGATACCATCTGCATTGATCTTGAACATTGCCCAGCAGCTACGCCCGGTGACGAAGTATTGTTGTGGGGTGGAGCGCAATTACCGGTTGAGCAGGTGGCGACAAGTGCCGGGACGATTGCCTATGAATTGATGTCGGTGCTGACACAGCGAGTGCATAGGGATTATAGCGATGGCCAAAGCTAAACGTATTTATGTTTGCAAGGAATGCGGAGCACAGACCCCGCAATGGGCCGGTCGCTGTAGTGATTGCGGTGCCTGGAACAGCCTGGAAGAGCAAGTATTGACAACAAGCAGCGCCAGCGCCCAAGCGACTGTGAATCGACATTCGGGCTATGCGGGAGACCAAAAGAATGAAGTGCTGCCACTTCAGGCGATTACCTCGCAACAGGCGGTTCGCTGGACGACTGGCTTACCCGAACTTGACCGAGTACTGGGGGGCGGACTGGTCACAGGATCTGTTGTATTGATAGGTGGCGATCCTGGCATTGGTAAATCAACCCTGTTGTTGCAGGCGATGGCCTCAATGGCAGCCACGAGTGGCTTGAGTCCGCTTTATGTCAGTGGCGAAGAATCCTTGCAACAAATTCGCCTGCGAGCAGAGCGGTTGCAACTGGAACAATCGCCGGTTGATCTGTTGGCTGAGACACATGCCGAGCAGATGATCGCAACTGCCAGACAGCGCCAACCTCAGGTCATGGTGATTGATTCTATTCAAACCGTGTTCACAGAATTGTTACAGTCCGCTCCAGGCACGGTTGCTCAAGTTCGTGAGAGTGCCGCTCAGCTGGTGCGCTTTGCTAAATCAACCGGGACCACCTTGATCCTGGTTGGGCATGTGACCAAGCAGGGTGCGTTGGCAGGCCCAAGAGTGCTGGAGCACATGGTTGATACCGTGCTGTATTTTGAGGGTGATACCTCAACTCGATTTCGTATCTTACGAGCCGTGAAGAACCGTTTTGGCGCAGTCAATGAACTGGGTGTGTTTGGCATGACCGAGCTTGGGCTCAAAGAGGTCAGTAACCCTTCAGCTATTTTTCTGTCGCGAGGCGAAAAGGCGGTTCCCGGCAGTGTGGTTACAGTCGTTCGCGAGGGCAGCAGACCCCTGCTAGTTGAAGTTCAAGCCTTAGTTGATGATAGTCCGCTTGGCAACCCACGCCGAGTATCGGTCGGGCTTGAGCAGAATCGTTTGGCGATGTTGCTGGCAATCTTGCATCGTCATGGCGGTATTACTTGTCATGATCAGGATGTATTCATTAATGTCGTGGGTGGTGTCAAGCTCAGCGAAACAGGCGCTGATCTGGCTGTATTGGCGGCGGTACTTTCAAGCCTGCGTAACAGGGCATTACCAAGGGATTGGGTGTTATTTGGTGAAGTTGGGCTTACCGGGGAAATCAGGCCGGTTCATGGCGGCGAAGAACGTGTTCGTGACGCAGGCAAGCATGGTTTCAGTCATGCGGTCGTTGCCGCTGCCAATGCGCCAAGAAAGACGATAAGCGGCATTAAAGTAATTGCCGTTCAGCATTTGGCAGAGGCCATTGAAGCCTTGCAAAGTGCTTGGCATTAAAAGCAAGTTCTGATGTTGTTCGATGAGGCGTGACTAAGTTCTTTGTCATGGGCCAGAGCCGCCCAGATTATGTCGCGTCAATTAGCAGAGAGACCCATGCATATCAGCCGCAAATCTTCGCTTTGTATGAATGCTCTGTTTGGCTATGCCCAGCTTGCCGAGGCAGGTGGTGCAGTTGGTTGAAATATCGCCAAGGTGAATTTTTATCGACGATATGTCAAATCTCCAGACACTGTAATTTGATATTATTAAAGATTGCTTAACAGAGTAGTGTCTATGTTGTGGGTTAAAGCCTTTCATCTGATATTCGTGGTGACCTGGTTTGCCGCCTTGTTCTATTTGCCCAGACTATATGTTTACCATGCCAGCTGTGACGATGCCGCGGGCAATGCCAGATTCAAAGTGATGGAACGAAAACTTTACTACGGAATTATGACGCCGAGTGCTGTGCTAACGGTGTTGTTAGGTGCCTGGCTGATGAGTTTTTACCAGGTGCAACAGTTGGCGGCGATGGGCTGGTTGCATGCCAAGTTGGTGCTGGTGGCGCTGTTGTTGATTTACCACGTCTGGTGTGGACAACTGCTGAAAAGTTTCGCCAATGATCAGAACCAGCATTCACACGTTTATTACAGATGGTTTAACGAATTGCCTGTGCTGGTATTGATAGCCGTCGTCATCCTTGCAGTGGTCAAGCCATTTTAGGCAGTAGTATCCTCTGCCGGTATTTCTACCGGCAAAACAGTTTGATTTTATCACTCGGTGACGTATTCAAACACCTTGATCACCCGCTGCACACCTGAGGTGGTGCGAGCCACTGCAACAGCGTCTTCGGCTTCGGCGTGAGTGACCATGCCCATCAGGTAAACCATCCCACGCTCTGTGACTACGCGAACATGCAGCGGATCAACATTTTCGTCTCCCGTCATTCTGGCTTTTACTTTTGCTGTAATCCATGCATCACTACTGCGAGAAGTCAAAGCGCTGGGTGCGGCTATTGCCAGTTCATTACGAACGACACGGACTTTAGGAAGGTTCTTTACAATATCGGTGACCTGTTGCTTAAGTTCTTCTGTTGGTGTTTCCCCCGTTATTAACACAACGCCATTGAAGCTGTTGATGCTGATGTTGCTTTGTCTGTTGATTTCTTGATTGTTCATGATGGCACTGCGGCCACGCAGGGTGATGTTTTGATCATCAATAATGCTACCTGCCGTGCGACGATCGTAAGCCATGGCAACAGCCGTTGTTGCACCTGTTGCCACAACAGGTACACACGCTTGCTGGCTTGCCAGAACGGGGAACAGCATGAGCCCGATTACACACAATTTTTTCATCTAATAAGTCCTCTATGGCATCAGTTAATCTGAAAGGCATTCTTGAGCCATGATATTGGCTCGATAGGGTTGTCACGAAGCGTGACAACATCAAAACGGCATTCTGGAAGCTCCTGCCCAAGTTGTTGCAAGTAATGCTGGGCAGTCATAATGATTTTTTGTTGTTTACGCCAGTCAACACTCTCCAGCGCAGTGCCATAGGCTTCACTGCGCCGATATCTCACCTCAATGAACACCAGACTGTTTTTGTGCTGCATAATAAGGTCGATCTCACCCTTGCGGCAATGATAATTTTGGCATACCAACTTCAAGCCCTGCTTTTTCAGGAATTGAAGCGCTATGGCCTCCTTGGCAGCGCCGATGTCTCGGTTGCTCATTCGCTGGGTATGGCCTCAATGGTGCCATCACGGAAAGTTGCCCACGGGGATTTTCGGATAATCTGACCACTGATGTTAATCGTTAAATCCCCAGTGGCGCCGGTAAATGTCAGATTCGCTGAACGACTCAAACGATTCAATTCTGGAATGAGTCGGTAGGCATCAGCACCCATTGCCGCCAGCCTGACGACGTCACCAAAGCGAATGCCTGCCTGTTGTTTGACTGCCTGGTAGGCGGGATCAGATTCTGCCAGTTGTGGAATGGCCCAACGAACATCTGGAATCAGTAAACCGTTCAGATCGATATCACGTTGTGGTTGATTTTCTCCGCTATAAGCATGAGAAGTCGCATACACAGAAAGTGAGCCAGAGCGATGAAATTGCAGCTGCGGCAGTAATTGTCCGGCTTTGTTGGCACGAGCTACCATAAACAAAAAATCAATATCCTGACGGCGTCTAGGTTCAAACTCAACGGCGACGCCAAGTGTGCGACGCAAGTCCTGTGCACGTTGAAGACTGACATCGAGCCCGAACATGGGCATGATGTTGTCGGCAAAATCGCGTTCGGACTCAAGATAGCGCGTATTGGAAATCACTTCGCCACCATGTTGCTGCCATGCCTGAGTAAATGCCTGCGCTACACGTTGGCCCCATTCAGAGTCGGGGCTCAAAATCAGTGCACGCTGGTAGTTTTGTGCATTGGCTCGCTGTGCCACTGCCACCGCTTCATCTTCCGGCGCAAGTCCAAATTGAAACAAGTTGTCGATAGCTTGGCTGTGAGCAAGTCGATTCAAAGCAATCACTGGAACCGGTAAGTCACCAGATTCGGCAAGTATTTCAACAGACAGCCTGTCGAGCGGGCCTATGACGACGCTGACATTTCTACTGACTGCTTCTTGATAACGCTGAACGACATTGCTTTGACGGGTTCGTTGGTCTGTTTGTACATCAAAAAAGTGAAGCTGCGCTCGCCCACCCTCAGCAAAATGCGCGGCAATAATGCCTTGTGTCACAGCGTCTGCCGCCACTGCAATAGGGCCGGATTGCGGCAGCAACACTGCAATATCCATGATCTGCTCTGGCAGGTCGGTGCCAGCTGCAATGGCTTGTTCGAAGAATTCCGAGGGCGCGGGGTGATTTGGGTAGGTACGTTTCCAGTCTTCAATGGCAACTTCCATCGCTTCTGGGTTGGTTCGGTAGGCGCTGATAGCAAAAGCAAGCGCAAACCAGCCACTGTCGACGGCAGGTGGAAGGCCAGGGTTGAACAAATCCAGTTGTTGAGGTGACAGCGCCATTAAGGCATTCCAGATGTTCTGATAATTCTCTGGACGTAGTTCTATTGGAAGCACTTGGTCGAGTCTGATATAGCTGAGCGCCTGCTCCAACCGATTTTCGGTTTTACCATAAGCCCAAGCCCTGATGTTGAGTATCTGGCGTTGTTCTGTGACCGAAGCTGTTTGCAGATCAAAATCACTCAGGAAGACAATGGCATCATTAGGCATGTTGGAATCCAAGGCCAGTTGTGCTCGGAGTATTTGCGCCTCGCGTTGCTGTGAGGAGGTAAGCTGATTCAGGGTGACTTGATCTAGCGCTTGCTGACTTGCATCTGATTCGCCGATACGCTGTAAGCTAACCGCTGCACGCAAGTAATATTGAGATTGCAGTGCGCCGCTGGTCGCTTCGGCCATTGATAAATATTCGGCTGCAGCCTCAGCGTGCAATCCTTGGCGTTCATAATCGGAAATTTCAGTCTCAAAGGGCGCAGCGGGTTGCGTCAACGAGGGTTGCATAGGCTGACACGCCATCAAGGTCAGCATGAAAACTACCAACAGCAACTTGGATATGTGTCGACACATAGTTTGAAGTAACTCGATTAACATAAAGTCATCATCTTACCCGTTCGCGTATATTACGACCATAACCGCATCGCAATTCAGGAACAGTTATGTCAGAACAGCAGCCAGGAGCCCTTTACGTTGTGGCAACGCCCATCGGTAATTTGGCGGATATCAGCCTACGCGCCATTGAAACTTTGCGGCAGGTTGATGTGATAGCCGCAGAAGATACCCGACACAGCCGTTATCTACTGCAACAACATGCTATTGATACTCCCTGTATTTCACTGCATGAGCACAACGAACAACAGCGAAGTGAATTACTGCTGCAACGCCTATTAAATGGCGAGTCAGCCGCACTGATTAGTGATGCCGGCACACCCTTGATCAGTGACCCTGGCTATCGACTGGTCAGTCTTCTGAAATCACAGGGTCTGAGCGTTATTCCAATACCAGGTGCCAGTGCCGTGATCGCTGCCTTGTCAGTATCGGGACTTCGATCAGACAGTTTTATCTTTGAAGGTTTTCTGCCAAGCAAAGCCAACGCATTGCGGCAAAAGCTTACCGCTCTTGAGCAGGAAACCAGGACAATGATTTTTTACGAGAGTCCCAAACGTGTATTGGCCAGTTTGCAGATCATGGTTGAAGTGCTTGGCGAACAACGGTTGGTCTGTATGGCGCGTGAACTGACCAAGTTACACGAAACCATCAAAACCGCATCACTGGTCAATTTGAGAGACTGGGTGTTGCATGACGAACATGCGCAAAAAGGTGAAATTGTTCTGCTGGTGGAAGGTAGCCAGCAAAGCCCACGCGCCGACCAGCAAGAAATCGATCGAGTGCTGCAACTACTCATCAGAGAATTGTCGGTAAAAAAAGCTGCCAGCCTTGCCAGCAGTTTACTGGGGATAAGTAAAAACGAGGCCTATCAGCAAGCATTGAAACTTCAGCATAAATAAGCGCGTTATCGTAGAATATCGCGCAGAGACGACCAGGCAATCGCGCTAGCAATAGTGAGGAAAGTCCGGGCTCCACAGGGCAGGGTGCCAGGTAATACCTGGGAGGCGTGAGCCTACGGCCAGTGCAACAGAAAGTATACCGCCAGCAATGCAAGTCATTGTAGGTAAGGGTGAAAGGGTGCGGTAAGAGCGCACCGCGCTGCTGGTAACAGCAGTGGCAGTGTAAACCCCACTCGGAGCAAGACCAAATAGAGGAACGATTGCCTTGTGCATGACATGCGGCCCGCATGGTTCCTGGGTAGGTTGCTTGAGGCAGATGGTGACATCTGTCCCAGATGAATGATTGTCCACGACAGAACCCGGCTTATCGGTCGTCTC
>SKGV01000032.1 GCA_007117275.1 Methylophaga sp. | reverse complement strand
GCAGCCTCAGATGGTGACGGTGACCGCAATATGATTCTCGGCAGTCGCTTTTTTGTCACGCCATCAGATAGCCTGGCTATCCTAGCCGCCAATGCACATTTTATTCCGGCCTACCAGACGGGATTAAAAGGTATTGCTCGTTCCATGCCAACCAGTCAAGCGGCTGATCGGGTTGCCGCAAAACTCGGTATCCCGATGCATGAAACCCCGACCGGCTGGAAATTCTTTGGCAATTTGCTCGATGATGGACAAGCCACGCTGTGCGGTGAAGAAAGCTTCGGCACCGGCTCTGATCACATCCGCGAGAAGGATGGTTTGTGGGCGGTGCTGTTCTGGCTGAATATTCTGGCTGTGCGTCAACAATCGGTCGAAGATATTGTTATCGAACACTGGCGCAGCTTTGGGCGAAACGTTTACACCCGCTATGACTATGAAGCCATTCCGATGGAACAAGCCAAACAGTTGATGTCGGGTATCGAAGCTAGATTATCCGGTCTTCCAGGCATGAAAATGGCCGGGAGAACAGTCAGTTATGCGGACAACTTCAGTTATGTTGATCCGGTTGATCACAGTCATACGCAAGGACAGGGTTTGCGGATTGGCTTTGATGATGGTGCGCGTCTGATTTATCGACTGTCTGGCACTGGTACCGATGGTGCAACACTGCGCGTCTACATCGAAAGCTATCTCACCGATGAGTCAAGATTGCTTGACGATGCCCAACAGGCATTGGCAGACCTGATTGAGTTATCAGACAGTCTGGCTCGAATTACTGAAATTACTGGTCGGAATGCACCGACGGTCATCACATAGGAACACGCATGCGACAACTAGTATTGGGTTCAAGCTCACCTTTTCGGGCTGAACTGCTGGCAAAACTGCATTTGCCTTTCGTGACGGCGTCGCCCGACATTGATGAAAGCATTCATCAGGATGAAGCTGCCGATGCTCTTGTGCTTCGATTGGCGCAGCAAAAAGCCCGTGCGGTGGCCAGTGATTTTGATAACGCGCTGATTATTGGTTCGGATCAAGTGGCGGTCATTGACGGACACGTACTCGGTAAGCCGGGTAATCATGCAAACGCTGTGACGCAATTGCGGGCTGCTTCGAGTAAATCTGTCACCTTCTTGACAGGTCTGGCTGTGTTTAATAGCCAAAGCCAGACCATGCAATCGATAGTAGAGCCTTTCATCGTTCATTTCAGGCGTCTTTCCGATGCGCAGATCGAAAACTACCTGCGCCGAGAGCAGCCCTATGAGTGCGCAGGCAGTTTTAAGTCAGAAGGATTTGGCATCAGCCTGTTTTCAAGATTGGAAGGAAATGACCCTAACGCTCTGATTGGCCTGCCGTTGATTCAGCTTATTCAAATGCTCGATAACGAAGGTGTTGACGTCTTGCAGACAGCCAACACCTGAAATCTATCACGGAGTGTCGTTGTTTTCGGCAGCCACGGATTCTTGTGCGGCCATGCTGTTCATTGTTTGTGTCATTAGTTGCCGAGCCGATCTGGCACGAAATGCATTGCTCATACCTGCTGCCAGATTGTCTGCGACATTATTGGCTGCGAGGTGACTTTTCAAGCCATCAAGATGGGCTTCACACGCAAGTAGTATTTCGTTGGCACGTTCTTGTCCGGATTTTTCGGGAGTTTGCTCTCCAGCCATGCTACTCGTCATACAATGGTTGTATTCAGCGATGATTTCGTACATGCGTTGCTGTGCTTCAACTGACATGTCTGCCGGATTAGTAGACTCTGCCCAGGCGTTGCTACCCAACATCAGCATAATACTGCCGATAACTAATGATTTCATGTGCTCTCTCCTGATGGTGACCTTGATTGCTGTGCGATCGGTCGTGTGACCGGTTATAGTGCTAAATTATCCCGCACAAGCGAATTACTATACACTTTGTCTGGTTTTCTGCCAGCCATTGCTGACGTGCTTTTAATCCACAAGCCCTACTCAAACATGACTAATCTGCTACCTAACGATGCCCGAGTGGATGCTATGAAGCATTGGCTCAAGCATTGTCTTGACACTGAAGATTTTCAGCTGAGCGTTGCTTCCAGTGACGCCAGTTTTCGCCGCTATTTCCGTTTGCTATTCAGACAGCAAAGCTATGTTGTCATGGACGCACCGCCAGAGCATGAGCAAACAACATCATTTATCGCTGTCGCAGAGTTTCTTTTGTCGCATGGTGTTCCCGTGCCAGTCATTCACGCCAAAAATCAGCAAGCGGGTTTTTTGTTATTGTCAGATCTTGGCAAAACAGCCTATTTAGATAAGTTGAATACGCGAACGGCTGATGCCCTATACAAGCAGGCAATAGATGTGCTGCTCACCATGCAACTGGCTCAACTCAACACTATCAATCTGCCTGACTACGATCCAGCCAAGCTCACCGTGGAAATGCAGTTATTTGATGATTGGTTTTTACAAAAACATCTGGGCCTTAAGGCGCCTGCTTGCTTGCCATCATTGTTTGAACTGTTAGTCGATAATGCTGCGCAGCAACCGCAATGTCTGGTGCATCGTGATTATCATTCAAGAAATCTGATGCTGGACGACAATGATCAACTAGGCGTGATTGATTTTCAGGATGCAGTGCGTGGCCCGGTTAGTTACGATTTAGTGTCGCTACTTCGAGACTGTTACATCAAGTGGTCTGAGGCAGATCTTCAGCGCTGGTTAGATTATTACTTTGATCAGGCCTGTGACAAAGGCATCTTGAACAAGGTCAGTCGACGGCAATTTCAACGCTGGTTTGACCTGATGGGCTTACAACGTCATATCAAAGTGTTGGGCATTTTCTGTAGATTAAACTACAGGGACAATAAAACCAATTACATGAATGACTTGCCGATGACATTAAATTATATACGTGAAGTTTCTGCGCGTTATCCTGAGTGTCAGGAATTTGCTCAATTCCTATCTCAACAAGCCAAAATAGCCGCTATTCTATGAAAGCAATGATTCTCTGTGCTGGGCGTGGCGAAAGACTTCGCCCGCTTACCGACCATACGCCAAAACCGCTGTTACAAGCAGGTAAAAAACGTATCGTCGAATATACCATTGAAGCTCTGGCAAAGGCTGGGCTGACACATATCATCATCAATACCGCGCATCTCGCTGAGCAGTTTCCTCAATTACTGGGTGATGGCAGTCGCTACGGAATTCACATTGATTATGTAACAGAGGGCGAACAAGCACTCGAAACCGCTGGCGGCATTATCAACGCACTGCCCTTGCTGGGTGAATCGGCTTTTATCGTTGTCAACGGTGATATCTGGACAGACTATCCCTTCGAACGACTGGTAGCGCAGGATCTCGGTGAGGCCTTGTGTCATTTGGTCATGGTCACTAATCCCGCACACAATGCGAACGGGGACTTTGCTATCAACCAACATCAGCAGTTAATCATCGCCGATCAAGATCAGCTAACCTTCAGCGGAATTGGCCTTTATCATCCAGATCTGTTCAAAACGTTTCCCAAGGGCAAACGCGCATTAAAGTCAGTGTTCCTAGAGGCTATCGAGCGCGGTCGTATCACAGCTGAACACTATCTCGGTCAATGGTCAGATATCGGCACTCAAGAGAGACTGGCCGAACTGAGTAAACTCAAGACATAAAAAAGCCGAACTTGAGTCCGGCTTTTTGTCTGTTGCTTACTTGGTTATTGATTAATCCACTCACCACGTGCGTTGCGGCAAGCAGTTCCTTTTACTACATCACGTTGACCATCGATATAGACATCCATCTCATAATCGCGACATGGACCAGTGCTGCTGTCGTAGGTGCGTGTTGGAGTGACATTATATTGAGCATCCGAGTCAGGATTACGCCATGAAGTCTGATAACCGGAAGGTGAGTTTTCCAGTGCATCATTCGCCCTACGACGATCCAACTCATCCATTTCACCACCAATATGTCCACCAATCATCGCGCCCAGCAAGGTACCGCCGATAATGGCGGCTGTGCGACCAGAACCACCCCCCACATTAGAGCCCAACACCCCCCCGGCAACACCACCGACACCGGCACCGACTGTTTGTTTGTTTAGTTGACAAGCGGCCAGACTGATCGACATGGCAACAATTGCCATGAAGCTGATTAAGGTTTTCATAGTGCCTCCTCCAAATATTTTTATCTGCACGTTAAGACCATTTTGACGACGATTAATTCAGTGTTGCAGTCACAATTGCGCATAGCGATAAAAGCAAACGCTTATTTGCTTAAAACAACTTCAAACGGTGACGAGGCTGGTTAATTTTGCACAGCCACATCGACGGTCGTGATCATTGCTGGCCACCTTACCAGATACTGCTGGCCGGGCATCTTCGCTTTTCTAAAAAACCGCACCAATTTTGGGCGAAATTGGTCTAGCTCGCATGCTGACTGAGATTACCGAACTCAGTCCAAAGTTATCCACAACTTCTGCACAAAATATGTGCAACTTTTGCGCTTGCAGATGTAACAAAAACACATTATCTTGTGGTTTGACTTTCTCGTGACCACAATCTATTGTGGTTAACCAGATTTACATTTTATATGCAATGCGGGGACAATTCCATGGCGAGCGACGCAGCAACGTACACACAACCCTCCACTGAAACCGGCTACAAAGTTATCCGACGTAACGGCAAGGTCACAGACTTTGACAGCAGCAAAATTGCCGTAGCTATGACCAAGGCTTTCTTGGCTGTTGAGGGCGATGCTGCCAAAGACAGTCGTCGCATCCACGAGACAGTTTCAGAACTCTCTAAACAGATCAGCGAAAACCTACTGCGTCGTCTTGACGAAGGTGGCACAGTTCACATTGAGGATATTCAAGACCAAGTCGAACTCGCATTGATGCGAGCCGGCGAATACAAAATCGCTCGCGCTTACGTGGTGTACCGAGAACAGCAATCACAAAAACGTGCTGAAGAAGAACGTAAACATCCACAACCCGCCAATGAAACTACCCTGCATGTCACCCTCGCCGATGGTACTCGTCAGCCATTAGATGTAGAACGTTTACGTAATTTAATTGATGAAGCCTGTGTCGGGCTGGACATAGTCGACAGTGCAGCTATTTTGCGAGACACCCAACGCAACATCTTTGACGGTGTCAAAGAAAAAGACGTTGAAAAAGCACTGGTCATGGCGGCACGTACCTTTATCGAAAAAGATCCTGCCTACAGCACACTAGCAGCTCGATTGCTGATGGATAGTATCCGTCGTGAAGCGCTCAGTTTTGTTTTCAAAATGCCACGTCAGGCATCACAGGAACAAATGGCCGGGCAATATGCTGAGTATTTCAAAACCTACATCCACACCGCCATCGAGCATGAACTGGTGGATAGTGAACTGAGCCTGTTCGACCTAGATAAACTAGGCAAGGCGCTCAAACCGGAAAACGACTTCAACTTCACATACCTTGGCTTGCAAACCCTGTACGACCGTTACTTTATCCATTTTGACGGTACACGTTTTGAATTGCCTCAAGCGTTCTTTATGCGGGTTTCTATGGGCCTTGCCAT
>SKGV01000093.1 GCA_007117275.1 Methylophaga sp. | reverse complement strand
TCGTGAATAATTTCTCTCTCAATTCTTACAGACTTAAACCCAAAGCAAGAAGCAGGACTGTTTCATAGCAAATGCGAGTAAGCCACCAACGGATTTTACATCAAAATGACTGGTTTGTTGGCTTTCAAAGTATTGATCTGGATCAATAACATCGGCATGTCACCAAGCAACTATGGCGAATGCCTATAGGGATTTTCCTGATATGACTTTAAGTGGTCAAGTTTGGCAGCAACACATCCGGTATAACCACCCTGCTATCCATTTGAAAACATAAAGTTACGCATACCCAATTGAATCTGACTGTCCGAAAAAAACATGGTATTAGCCGCATAGCAACTAGATCAATTTACGGGAAATAACCAACAGCACGGCGTTTCGCAAATCTTGTTGCAGCAGATTAAATGTTCGACATGCAGGCCCTAACGTCATCCACTCGACACTGATAGCAAGCGGGCTAAGTCTCTGACTAAAGTTGATTTTCTCAGGGAAGTCGAGCGATGCGTCCACGATCAACAACACCTCTGGCTGAAGACCTTGCAGTACCTCTAACTGTTTACTGTTGAAATTGCCGGGCTCCGGAACGTCAGAACCAGTGATCAGGCTGTCTTGAGTGATAAGTAGTGGAAAGGAGTGTTGCTGTATTTGATTCTCTGGTGTCTGAATGACAATGAAGTCGTCTGTGTAACTACGAATGTGATAACGAGGCAGCGCGGCTTCAAGGCTTATTTTCATTCAATTCTAGTAGCCTGCTGAATCGTTGACACGATCACGCAACTCCTTGCCAGGTTTGAAATGAGGTACGTATTTTTCTTCTAGATTTACGGATTCACCACTTTTTGGGTTACGACCCACCCGTGGTGGACGATGATGCAGGGTGAAACTGCCAAATCCTCTGATTTCAATTCTGTCACCGCGCGACAGACTGTCACTCATTTGTTCAAGAATCAACTTCACCGCCAGTTCAACATCACGATAATTCAATAGAGATTGTTTTTCTGCGAGGATTTCTATCAAATCAGATTTTGTCATTTTTATCATTTATCCCGGAAATGAAGGGCCATATCCATGTCGACATGTTGATATCATTCCGTTGATTTTGAGAAAAGATGAGCACCCAACTCGAAGTTGGGTGCTCCTTGATATCACTACATCAGTTGTCTTTCTGATCCATCTGCTCTTTCAGTAGATCACCTAGTGTGGTGCTTCCAGAAGAAACATTGCTGTATTCTTTGACAGCTTCTGATTCTTCCTGATCATCCTTAGCCTTAATAGACAAAGTCAGTGTGCGATCTTTTCGAGAGATACCTGTGAATTTAGCTTCGACATCTTCGCCGACAGCAAGTACCTTACTAGCATCTTCAACACGCTCACGTGAGATATCAGCAGCCCGAACGTAACCTTCAACACCCTCAGCCAACTCAATCGTTGCACCACGTGCATCTACAGCCATGACTTTACCCGTCACAATACTGCCGCGTGGATGGTCAGCGAGATAAGCTGAGAAAGGATCGTCCTGTAACTGCTTGATACCTAAAGAAATACGCTCGCGCTCCGGATCGATTGCCAATACGACAGCTTCAACTTCGTCGCCTTTCTTGAAGTCACGAATGATTTCTTCGTTATCTTCTTCCCAGGAAATGTCAGACAGATGGATCAGGCCGTCGATGTGACCATCCAAGCCAATGAAGATACCAAAATCAGTGATTGATTTGATGCCGCCTTTGACTTTGTCACCCTTGTTGTGAGTCATTGCAAACTCTTCCCAAGGATTCGTCTGACATTGCTTGATACCCAGTGAGATACGACGACGTTCTGCGTCGATATCCAGCACCATGACTTCAACTTCATCACCCAGTGAAACCAGTTTTGACGGATGCACGTTTTTGTTAGTCCAGTCCATTTCAGACATGTGAACCAAACCTTCAACGCCATCTTCAATTTCGACGAAGCAGCCGTAGTCAGCGATATTGGTGACTTTACCATGCAGTCGTGTGCTGTTCGGGTAACGGCGGGCAATGTCTTTCCAAGGGTCATCGCCCATTTGTTTCAGACCCAGCGATACACGCTCACGCTCTTTATCAAATTTCAGAACTTGAACTTCGATCTCGTCGCCGATTGCAACCACTTCCGATGGATGTTTGACGCGTTTCCATGCCATATCGGTGATGTGCAACAGACCATCAATGCCGCCAAGGTCAACAAACGCACCGTAGTCGGTGAGGTTTTTGACGATACCCTTAACGGTTTTACCTTCTTCCAGAGTTTCTAGCAATGCTTCGCGTTCTGCACTGTTTTCTTTCTCAAGAATTGCACGGCGTGATACCACGATGTTGTTACGTGGACGGTCAAGTTTGATCAGTTTGAATTCCAGATCCTTGCCTTCCAGATGTGTGGTATCGCGAATTGGACGTACATCGACCAGCGAACCCGGCAGGAATGCACGAATATTCTCAAGTTCAACAGTAAAGCCACCCTTGACCTTGCCAGAAATCATACCTACCACTGTGTCATTGGCTTCGAATGCGTGTTCCAGACGAATCCAAGCTTCAGCAGCCTTGGCTTTTTCACGTGACAGTTGGGTTGCACCAAATCCGTCTTCCAGTGTTTCTAGGGAGACATCGACCAGATCGCCAACCGAAACGGTGAGTTCACCTTTTTCGTTGAGGAATTCTGATACAGGAATTGCACCTTCAGATTTCAGACCCGCGTTTACCATCACCACATCAGAACCAACATTGACCACCGTACCGGTGACAATTTTGCCTGGTTGCATTGGGGTAGCGTTTAGACTCTCTTCAAAGAGTTCAGCAAAGCTTTCGCTCATTAGTAATATCCTTGATTCTGTTCGTTACGAACCGAATCGCCCTGTTTGACCCGCTTATTTATTAGCAGGTGGTTAAAAAAACTCGCCCGGCCAATCCAGACAAGCCCCAAAAATGACAATCAGCGCACATAGTCACAAATTGTCTTCACTACTGCATCTATTCCCAAAGCGGAAGAATCAAGCACCAGAGCATCGTTAGCCGCCTGCAATGGCGCGACACTACGACCTGTATCCCTTTGGTCCCGCTCGGAAATTTCTGCGATAAGGTCGGAAAGGTTACTCTCAATCCCTTTCTCTTTCAACTGCTTATAACGGCGCCCGGCTCTAACCTCGGCGCTAGCGGTCAAAAACACTTTGAAGTTGGCATCGGGAAACACCACGGTGCCCATGTCACGGCCATCCGTCACTAAACCTGGCGCCTGACGAAAATTTCGCTGGCGTTGAAGTAATGCCGCGCGAACGGCAGGCAAGGCAGCCACCTTCGATGCCGCATTACCGGCCTGTTCACTGCGAATTTTCAGGCTAACGTCTTCACCTTCCAGCCAGACCTGCAAATGTTGGCCTTCTAGCAAAAACTCTACGTCCAGACGTGCCGCTAACTCAGCCAGTGGCTCAGCCTCGTGCAGTGGTAGCTGATGCTTTAAGGCAGCATGAGCCAACACTCTATAGAGGGCTCCGCTATCCAGATAATGCCAACCAAGATGACTTGCCATGCGCTGAGCCAAAGTCCCTTTACCCGATCCGCTTGGCCCATCAATTGTAAGTACAGGGATATCAGTCATTATGCATCTCAATTTGCAGTCCTGCGTTTGCTGCCAGCTCAACGAAGCCCGGAAATGAGGTTGTGACATTGGCCGTATCATGAATCACGATTGGACCTTGTGCACGTAATGCTGCCATAGCAAATGACATCGCGATACGGTGGTCACTGTGACTGTGTACCTCACCAGATCCAATTTTACCGCCTGTGATGCTGATGCCATCCGCAGTCGGAATTGCAGATATCCCAAGCGCCTGAAGTCCATCGCCCATCACCTGAATTCGATCGCTTTCTTTGACGCGTAACTCTTCGGCACCAGTCAACAAGGTCTGCCCATCAGCACATGCCGCCGCAATAAATAGTGCCGGAAACTCATCAATTGCCAAAGGCACTTGTTCCTCTGGAATGACAATGCCTTTGAGTGGTGCATAACGTACGCGAATATCAGCAACCGGCTCACCGCCCGTGATTCGCTCATTGCTGAGACGGATATCAGCGCCCATCAGCCTTAGAATATTAATGACACCAATTCGGGTCGGGTTGATACCAACATGCAACAATGTGATGTCCGAACCGGGGGCAATACTGGCGCCAACCATGAAAAAAGTCGCTGAGGAGATATCCGCAGGAACATCAACCTGGGTTGCTTTAAGCGCCCCCCCCCCAACGATGCTGATTTGACTACCATTGACCTCTACCGGATAGCCCATACCTGTCAACATGCGCTCTGTATGATCACGTGTTGGAGCAGGCTCGGTCACAGTGGTTTTGCCCTGAGCGTACATGCCAGCGAGTAACAAACACGATTTGACCTGGGCACTGGCCATGGGCAGCGGATAATCAATTGCCTTGAGATCGGTAACGCCGTGAATAGTCAAAGGCGGCTTGCCATCATGACTGTCAATGTTGGCACCCATCAGCGCTAGTGGGTCGGTGACACGACGCATAGGCCTTCCGGAAAGTGACTCATCTCCAGTCATCGTGACATCAAAAGACTGGCCGGCTAACAAACCGCTTAACAGGCGGATAGACGTGCCCGAATTACCGACAAACAGTTGATGATCCGGTGCCTTCAGGCCATGCATACCAACCCCATGAATCGTGACCCTACCTTTGTCTGGGCCTTCAATGTTGACGCCCATGGCTCGAAATGCCGCCAATGTCGCCAGTGCATCGTCGCCTTCGAGAAATCCAGTCACCTCTGTGCTGCCTTCGGCCAGGGCTCCGAGCATAATCGTTCGGTGTGAGATTGATTTATCTCCAGGCACGCGAACGCTGCCAGACAAGCTGCCACCTGCCGCGACTCGATAGTGTTGATTTGTCTGACTACTCACGCTTGCCGCATCTCCATGGTCATAAAAAGTTATACTTCACTATTGTCGATGAGGTCGGGATCGGCAAAACGACTGTCCCTTGCTTTCTTGGCACGGGTAAAAACATCAATCAGGTAATCCCCGTTGCCGTCTCGAATGGCTTGCTCGATGTCATCCAGACCTTGCCGATACTGCTTCATCAGCTCCAGAATGGCCTGCTGGTTACCAAGGCATATATCACGCCACATCACAGCATCACTGGATGCAATACGCGAAAAATCGCGAAACCCACCTGCGGCATAGCGGAGAACTTCGTCACAATCATCACGTTCTGCCAACATGCCAACCAGATTAAATGCCAGCAAATGTGGCAAGTGGCTGGTGGCTGCCAACAACAAGTCATGTTGCTCAACCCCCATGAAAAACACCTCGGCACCGGCGGTTTTCCATATATTCTCAACTAAATTAACAGCTTCAAGACTGGTTTCATCTAGTGGCGTCAACACCACGCGGTGCTGCTGGTAAAGTTCAGCAAACGCGGCAGATGGACCACTTTTCTCGGTGCCTGCAATGGGATGGCCGGGAACAAAATTTGATATCAGTTGAGGCATAACAGCGCGGGCTGTAGCGACTACCTGAGCTTTAGCACTGCCGCCATCTGTCACCACTGTGTGCG
>SKGV01000006.1 GCA_007117275.1 Methylophaga sp. | reverse complement strand
GCTTTCCAGCCACTTATGCCGGTTTCGATGGCGCTATCGCAAATAACGCCATCGAAATCAAGCGCATAGTAGTGGCCGTCAGACATCAAAACCCGCAATGTTTGGCAAAACCCTGGGCCTTATCGGGCAGCCCAGTCAGCCTGAGTATTTCTTTGCTTTGGTTCGCAGCATATTGGCTGGCCTCATTAGGGCGACAAGCCAGTTGGCCAGAAAACAAGATAGCTGCGGTGAGCGTCAGGTCATTTTTTAAGCCCTGCATGTTGATGCTCCCTGGAACTGTTGGTTTAATGGCGTTGATATACCAATTTGCCTTCAAACAGGGTGTGACAGACCTGATGGCTGAACAGCCAGCCTGAGAAGGGACTGTTTTTGCCTGCGCTGAGGAATTGACGGGGCTGACATTCAAACTGCGATTCTGGATCGATGATGCAAACATCTGCCAGGCTGCCAACTTTGAGTTGACCGGCTTCTATTCCGAGAATTTCAGCCGGCCGACAGGTGATGGCCGCCAAGGCATCGACCAATGGTAATTCGTCATCTTCAACCAGTTTCATGGTCAATGGCAACAGTGTTTCCAGGCCTGAGATACCTGGTTGAGTTTCGGCAAAAGGCCCAAGCTTTGCGTCGTTATCAAGTGGTTGATGATGCGATGCGATGGCATTGATCACGCCCTCGCGAAGCCCTTGTTGTAATTGCTCTCGATCTCTAAGGCTTCTCAATGGCGGTATTACGTGGCTGAGGCTGTCATAGTTGCCAAGGTCATGCTCACATAAATGCAGGTGATGTGCACTGACATCTGCTGTGACAGGCAGCCCACGAATTTGCGCATCCCGAACAAGATGTACCGCTTTTGCACTCGATAGATTATGAAAGTGAGCGCGCACTCCGGTTTGTTCTATCAGAATCAAGTCACGACTCACTGCAATGGTTTCTGCACTCTCAGGAATGCCGGCAAGGCCCAAGCGAGTACTGACGGTGCCTTCATGAATACTGCCACCCGATTGCAGCCAGGGGTCAGCTGGATTGAGAAATACCGTCAACTCTAGCGAGGCCGCATATTCCATTGCCCGTTTAAGCACCATAGTGTTTTTTATCACCGACAACCCGTTACTGACGCCGACACAGCCGGCCGCTTTGAGAGCTGCCATTTCAGCCAAAAGCTCGCCCTGAAGCTTTTGGGTCAATGCGCCGATAGTCAGCACCATGGTTCGACCGGCCTTTTTGGCGCGATCTTCGATCAACTCAACCACGGCAGCCGTATCAATAACTGGATCCGTATCTGGTGGTACACATAGTGTGGTGATACCCCCCGCAGCCGCCGCAAGCGTTTCGCTATGTATGGTGGCTGTGTGTTCCTGGCCGGGTTCGCGAAGTCTGGCGCTTAGATCGACAAGCCCCGGGCAGACAATCATGCCGCTGGCATCAAGGGTCATATCGGCATGAAAATCTGGCATCTGCTCGGAGATGCCAACAATTTTGCCGTCGTCGATAAAGATATCCAGACCACTATCCAGTTGGCTGGCCGGGTCGATGACGCGTCCGTTGCTGATGTGGATTTTCATGCGTCTGTCTCTTGTTGTTGTGCGCCAAGGGCCATCGACATCACCGCCATGCGAACCGCAATGCCATGGGTGACTTGCTCTAGAATGACTGATTGTGGGCCATCGGCAACCGCTGAGGCGATCTCAACACCGCGATTAATGGGACCTGGATGCATTACAATGGCGTCATCTTTTGCCAGGCTCAGCTTTTCGGGGCTTAGACCATAACAGCGATAGTATTCACGGGCGCTGGGGATGAGCGCGCCTTTCATTCGCTCCAACTGCAAGCGCAGCATGATTACCACATCAACATCTTTTAGTCCTTGATCCATGTCGTGATAAACATGCACGCCCAGCGTCTGGCAGTCTCTCGGTAACAAGGTTTGGGGGCCGATGACTCGAATTTCACTGACGCCCAGAATCGACAGCGCCTGGATTTGTGATCGGGCAACCCGTGAATGCAAAATGTCACCCACAATGGCCACACGAAGATTATGAAATTCGGTTTTGTGCCGACGAATAGTAAACATGTCCAGCATGGCTTGTGTCGGATGGGCATGACAGCCATCGCCGGCATTGATAACACTGACATGAGGTGCGACATGCTGGGCAATAAACTCGGCGGCCCCGCTTTGGTCATGGCGCACGACAAACATATCGGTATGCATGGCTTCCAGATTGTGCAGAGTGTCGAGCAGGCTTTCGCCTTTGGAGGTTGCCGAGGTGCTGATGTTGAAGTTCATCACATCCGCTGACAGTCGCTTTGCAGCCAGTTCGAAGGTTGAGCGGGTTCGGGTACTGTTTTCAAAAAACAGATTGACGATGGTTTTGCCTCGTAGCAGTGGGACTTTTTTCACCTGACGTTGGGTAATGCCGGAAAATTGTTCAGCCCGATCCATGATTTCGGTCAGCATCGGTTTTTTCAGACCTTCAATAGTCAGAAAGTGGCGCAGTTGTCCTTGCGCTGTCAGCTGGTTACTCTGCATTTTCTGCCTCGGTGGATTTTAGTTTCAGGTGTAATCCACCGCTATTGTGCAGTTTGATTTGCTGCTTTTCCGGCAACTCGATTGAAGCGCCTGCAATGTCAGGTCGAATCGGTAGTTGTCGGCCATTTCGTTCAACCAGCACTGCCAATGTGACACTGGCGGGGCGGCCATAAGCAAAAATCTCATTGAGTGCGGCGCGGGTGGTGCGGCCGCTGTAAAACACGTCATCCACCAGCAGCAAATGTCGGTCATCGACCGAAAATGGCAAGTCGGAGGGCGTGACCTGAGGGTGCATGCCGATTCGGGTGAAATCATCCCGATAGTATGCGATATTCAGCGTACCCATTGGCCCCTCAAAAAAATAGTCACCAAGCCGCTGCGCCAGGGCTTTTGCTACCCAAACACCGCCGGTATGAATACCGATTAAAAGTGGCTGTCGTCCTGCCAGCTGCGACCGAATGCTATCAGCCATTTGGTCTAACAGCGCGTCAATTTCTGCGTGGGTGCTTGGAATAGTCATTGTCGATCCAGCCATGATTGAAGAATGATTTGTGCGGATAAGCGGTCAACATCACTGCGTTGCTTGCTCGCCATTTTATCGCGAATTCCCATCTGTTCCAGTGCTTCGAACGTGGTCAGGCGCTCATCTTGCCAATCTACAGCAATTTTAAAGCGTTCTTGCATACGCCGACCAAACTTTCGTGCCGCGGCGGTCATCGCTTGTTCGCTGCCATCCATGTTTAATGGCAAGCCAACGACCAAAAGCTGCGGCTGCCATTGCTGAACCAGTTGATCCAGTATAACCCAGTCAGGAATGCCATCTCTTGCTTTGAGCGCTGCCAGCGGGCTGGCAGTGCGTGTTAATTCCTGACCAACGGCGACGCCTATATTTTTCATCCCAAAATCAAATCCCAGCAAAGTGCGTGCCTGATTCATCATGCACGCCCAGCGTTGGCAGAAATCAGATCGATGTTGATGCCAAGTAGATTTGCAGCAGTGTGCCAGCGCTGGTCTGCGGGTGTTTCAAAAAGGATCTCTGTTGTGGCCGACACAGTCAGCCAAGTGTTGTCAGCCAGTTCTTGTTCAATTTGGCCCGCACCCCAGCCTGCGTAACCCAACGTGACCAAAAAGTGTTCGGGGCCTGTATCGGTGCCGAGTGTCGGTAGAATTTCACTGGAGGTTGTCAGATAAACACCTTGATGTATTTCCATGGTGTTAGGCCATTGTGCGGGTCCGCCATGTAACACCATGCCTTGTTCCTTTTGCACTGGTCCACCAAACAAAACTGGGGTATTCATTTTGGCTTCAGAATCGTTGTCAACTTCAAGGTGACTCAGCAGCTCCGTCAGCATGATTTTGGTTGGGCGGTTGATGATCAAGCCCATGGCCCCATCAGCATCGTGTTCACATAGGTAGACCACTGACCGATAGAAGAACGAGTCAGTCAGTGCGGGCATGGCGATCAAGAAGTGATGTTTGAAAGAGTCGGCCATTAGAAAAAGTTGAAACCCACCTGGAACAGCCGCTCTACCTCATGAATATGTCGTTTGTTGACCAAAAACAGAATGACATGATCTTCGGTCTCAATGACGGTATCGTGATGCGCAATCAAGACATCATCACCACGGACGATGGCGCCGATAGTGGTGCCTGGCGGCAAATCAATCTCGTCAATGCGCCTGCCAACCACCATTGAAGAGCTTTTGTCGCCATGAGCAATGGCTTCCAGTGCCTCTGCTGCGCCACGCCGCAGCGAGTGAACCGCGACTATATCGCCTCGACGGATATGTGCCAGCAAACTGCCAATGGTGGCTTGTTGTGGCGACAGGGCAATATCGATGGTGCCGCTTTCTACCAGATCCACATAGGCAGCTCGGTTGATCAGTGACAAAACCTTGCGAGCACCAAGCCGCTTGGCCAGCATCGCAGAGAGAATGTTGGCCTCATCATCGTTAGTCAGCGCGCAAAACAAATCGACTTTTTCGATTTCTTCTTCGAGCAGTAACTCCTCATTAGCGACGTCACCGAGCAGTACAATACTGTTGGTCAGTTGCTCCGAGAGAAACGCGGCACGCTTCGGATTCGCTTCAATGAGTTTTATTTGATAGTCGTGCTCGAGGGCTTTGGCGAGCCGTACACCAATATTTCCACCCCCCGCCAGCATGATGCGTTTGTAGGGCTTATCAAGCCGTCGCAGTTCAGCCATGACTTTTCGGATGTCGGTGCTGGCGGCAATGAAGAACACTTCATCATCGGTCTCGATCACGGTATCGGCCGTTGGATTGATGGCCTTACCATTACGAAATATGGCTGCAACACGGGTGTCGGTTTTTGGAATGTGCTCGCGAATTTCTTGTAAAGGATTGCCGACAAGTGGCCCACCATGAAAGGCGCGGACTGCAACCAGCTGCACTTTTCCATCAGCAAAATCCAGCACTTGCAGCGCATTGGGATGGCTGATCAATCGCTCGATATAATCAGTGACAATCTGCTCGGGGCTTATGAGAACATCAATGGCGATGGCGTCTTTATTGAACAGCTCAGGTTTGCTCAGGTATTCGGTAGAGCGGATTCTGGCGATTTTGGTCGGGGTGTTGTAGAGGGTGTGGCAGATTTGACAGGCAATCATATTGGTTTCATCACTGTTGGTGACAGCCAAAATCAAATCAGCGTCCTCAGCACCGGCTCGAGCCAGTACATCGGGATGTGAAGCATGGCCCTGAATGGTTCTGATATCGTAGTGATCCTGCAACTTCATCAGGTTGTCAGCATCGCTGTCAACCAAGGTGATATCGTCATCTTCGCGGGCCAGTGTTGCGGCAACCGATGAGCCCACTTGGCCTGCACCCAGAATCAAAATTTTCATGATTTATCCTCTGATTGCTTGATGTCGATACCTAAGGATCGCATTTTTCGATACAGGTGGGTACGTTCCATGCCGGCAAGTTTGGCAGCTTTACCAACACTGCCGTCAGTTTCTTGTAATTTGTGCAACAGGTAAAGCCGTTCAAATTGCTCACGTGCCTCTCTAAGTGGCAAATCAAAGTTGATCATGCCTCCCTCAGCCAATGG
>SKGV01000133.1 GCA_007117275.1 Methylophaga sp. | reverse complement strand
GGAAGTTAATTGTTTGAAAAAGATAGGTTTTTTTATCATCACCATCTGCCTGCTTATGGCCTGTAGTGATGCCAAACCACATTTGGAAGAAATTCTAGAGCGTGGGGAGTTGCGTGTATTAACCCGTTATGGACCGACCAGCTATTTTGTCCAGGGCGATCAACTGGCCGGCTTTGAGTATGAACTTGCCCAGCAGTTTGCTGATTTTCTCAATGTTCGTCTGAAAATGATTGTGCCTGACAGTCTTAGCAGCCTACTGACCGCTCTGGAACAAGGTCAGGCAGATATGGCAGCGGCTGGACTGACCGTGACATCCGAACGGCAACAGCGTTATCGTATCGGTCCGGTCTATCACGAAGTCACTCAACAGCTTGTATATCGAGCGGGTAGCACGCGACCTTCTGATGTGACTGAACTGGATGGCCGGATACTGGAAGTGGTGGCAAACAGCAGTCATACAGAAAACCTGCAACTCGTCCGACAAGAGGTGCCTAATCTAAAGTGGAGTGAGAACCAGGAGCTCGACAGTTCAGGCCTGTTGGAGCTGGTTCAACTTGAAATGATTGACTTCACGATTGCAGACTCTAATGAATTGTCAGTGAACCAGAGTTTATTTCCCGAGTTACGAGTGGCCTTTGATATCACCGATCCGCAACCGCTTGCCTGGATGATGCCGGCATCTGAAGATGGCAGTCTGCACCGAGAAATGATTGCCTTTTTTAACCACATCGATGAAAACGGTGATCTGGATAAGCTTATCGAGAAATACTACGGCCACATTCGACGCTTTGACTACGTTGATACGCGTGCCATTCATCGCCGGCTGGTGACACATTTGCCGCAATTTCATCATTTATTCAAACAGGCGGGTGAACTGTATGGATTTGACTGGCGATTGCTCGCCGCGATTTCCTACCAGGAGTCACACTGGAATCCCAATGCTGTCTCGGCCACAGGTGTCAGAGGTTTGATGATGCTGACACAAGCGACCGCAAATGAGCTAGGTGTAGAAGACCGCGAAGATCCCAAAGAAAGTATCTTCGCCGGTGCACACTACCTGCTGCAAATGAAAAATCGCTTACCCGACCGCATCAATGAGCCTGATCTCACCTGGTTGGCTCTGGCCGCCTACAATATCGGCCTGGGTCATCTTGAAGATGCACGCCGACTGACTCAACAACAGGGTGGAAACCCCGACCTATGGACAGACGTGCGTGAACACCTGCCGTTACTTGCTAAACAAAAATGGTATAGCCAAACACGTTTTGGCTACGCCCGTGGTGGTGAGCCGGTGCGCTATGTCGATAATATTCGCCGTTATTTTGATATTTTGCTGCATCATCAAATCAGTGCGGACAGCCCACCCGCACCTCCTGCAAGCAGCGGTCCCCAGCAATCATTACCTTCGGCATTGTAAAAAAAAGCCGGCACAGGTCGGCTTCTTATTCAGCAGCTGAACGCAATTATTTGCTGATTAAATACTCCGCAACAGAGGTCATGTTTTCCAAACCACCAGCCATCGGTGCATCAGTTCGATATTGACCGTTGACGATGATGGAAGGCACGCCCTCGACACCAGAGTTCTGACTCAGCAACAGCGCCTGACGCACCTTACTTCGTACAGACATTGAGTTCATCACGCTAAGAAAATTATCACGGTCGATACCTTGCTCAGCAACAAAATCCAGCAACAAGCTTTCTGTATCGAGACGACGCTTATCGATCTGAATGGCGTCAAACAGTTTGGGGTGCAAGGTCGCCAGATCACCCGTGGCCTCAGCGGCGTAGAAAACACGGGCCATTTCCAACCAGCTATCGCGGAAAATAGCTGGGACATGAACAAGGTTCACATCCTCAGGCATCACATTTTCCCACTGCTTCAGGTATGGCTCCAAGCGGAAACAAAACGGACAGGTGTAGGAAAACAACACCGCGACTTCTGTCGATCCAGGTGAAAACTTGGCCAGACGTTCTGGGGTTTTCTTGTAATGGGTACCCTCGACGTAATCGGCAGCTACTGCGACCGATAGCGAGGCGGACAAGACACCAACGCTAATCACAGATAGCATGAATTTCAGTAGTTTCTTCATTGCATTTTCCTTACAACAGATGACCTACAAGCCACCATAAGAGTGCAGACCCGACAAGAAGATATTCACGCCGAGGAATGTAAACAACATGACAAAAAAGCCGGCAATCGCCCACCATGCCATCGGACGACCATGCCACCCTTTAGTAAATCGCATATGTAGCCAAGCGGCATAGTTCAACCAAAGGATCAACGACCAGGTTTCCTTAGGATCCCAAGTCCAGTAGCCGCCCCAAGCTTCCGCAGCCCAAAAAGCCCCAAGTATGGTAGCCACCGTGAAAAAGGCAAAGCCCAGTGCAATTGACTTGTGCATCAAGTCATCCATCGCATCCAAAGACGGCATGGCTTTTACAAATTCACTCTCCGGATTTTTTTCAGCGCGCCATGAAACCAGCAGATATGCCACCGCTATCATGGTTGCAATCGCAAATGCGCCATAGCCGATAAAGTTGGTGGGGACGTGTATCTTCATCCAGTAGCTCTGTAATGCGGGCACCAGCGGTTCAATTTCATGTGCGTTACGTTCAAAGGCATACCACAACAAAAACATAACGGCTGCCGTGATCATCAGCATCACAAACCCACCAAGACCACGGGTACTATAGCGACGCTCGTAGAACAGATAGATCAGCGAGGTGATTACACAAAATAGAATGAAAACTTCGTAGAGATTACTCACCGGGATATAGCCGATGTCAGCGCCCATCATGTGTGACTCACGCCAGCGCACCATCAAGCCAACCATGCCCATGGTTGTCGCGATCCAGGCAAAACGACTACCCAGTTTTTGTGTGTAGTCAGAGCGAGCTATCAGACCACCAAAATAGGTCACGGTAGACACCAGATAAAAAGCACTCATCCACATGATTGCAGATTGGCTGGCAAGAACGTAGTTGAGCCAGAAATCCTGCTGGGCCATGGACAAATCAGCACCATACTGCCGCAAAGCAAATAAACTCAGAACGGCTACTGCCAGTGCATGCCATCGAAATGGTGGCCAGACTTTACCCAACCAAGCCATACTAAAACCCGTTAGAAACAGAATGGTGACTTCGTAGACATCCAGTTGATTACCATACGTCACCAGGATGAAGACTGTGGCCAGCACAAGCACTGCCCACCATGCACCCACTGCCAACCAGGATTGTCCGTCAGCTTTGTTTTGTTGGTTTGTTTCACTCATTGGCAATTTCTCAGTTTAGGCCAGCGCCTGCACTGGCTATGAACATTCAGGCGAATTAGAGTTCCCGTTTATCTGGTTTCAACAGCCGCTGAATCTCGTCGAAGAACCCATCAAAATCCCTTGGGTTGCGGTTAGTCATACCTGCCAGCAAGACCCGACTGACACCACCCTCGCTTTCAAGCCAGATCCACAGTCTTCGCTGAGGCAGGTAAAAAAGAATAAATAAACCCGCTATCAACATGACCGAACCGAAATACACAACAAACTGGCCAGGTGCACGGGCAATTTGCAAACCGCTGGCCTGGATGTGCTCGTAATCATGCAGCATCAGAAATACCGGCGAGTGATACCGTGGCAGACTGCCGATAGCATCCACGGCATCTTGCAGGAAAAAGATATTCTGACTGTCGGTGTTGTCGAGATCATGACCATCAACACCGGCAAAATAGACCCGCGCCAGCATTTCTCTGAGCATACCCAGATAGGCAGGCGCCAGTGTCTGACGTTCGATTTCAGGCAGCTGAACTTCAACAAATTCCCGGACCTCATCAAATCCACCACGCACAAACATACCCACCAGCGTCGTTAAGGTCTGTTGCAGACTTTCTTCTAGATTGACATCAGGTACTGGTAACTCGGCCAAGGCATTATGGGTCATCACGCTAGCGATATCAGCGACCAAGTTTGTATCCCTGAGGCGCGCCAGATAGTTCATAAAACCATCCACACCACCATTGGCATCAGCGGGCAAATGCAGATAGCTGAAATTTTCGGAGGGACTGCTACGCACGCCGCTCAAGTAAAACATCCGGCCTTCACGCTCAACTGGGAACATGTAGTTTTCATATTCAGTCGCCTCACCGGTATGCGATCGCAATATAAAACCGAAGCTTGGGCCGGAGTTGGTCATTCGACGCGGATTATCGTCAGTGGGATCCGGATTGATATTGAACAGTCGGAAGTTAGTCATTTCCAGCCGGTACTGGCGCTCGCCCCAGCGCATATCTCTGCTATCAAACACACTGGTATCAAGCATTACCGGTTCACCGGCACGATGGTCAAATGGCCATGCTTCGACCTGTAATTCAGAACCACCATCGGCAAAGCTTGCCTGATAAATAGCATAGCCCTTGTAGATCAGAGGGTGATTAACCGCAATCGTGTGTCTGAGCGGCTCTTCCAATTCAGGGTCATGAATCACCAGGTCACTCTCAAATGATCTGGGTTGTCCGTTGTCGTGATGCTCAACCCGAAACTGTTCCAGCTCAACCCTGAACGGCAATGACTGCACCAGATACCCGTCCCGCATCGGCAGAAACACGACATCGGCACTTCTGCCTTCTGGAATACTGACGCTGCCTCTGAACGCTTGTTTGCCGGTTGCAAGCCGACTTTCCTGAGGAATCTGACTCAATGGCAGATCACGCGTTTCAATTTGAATTTGACCTCGCCATTCAGCTACTTTCAAAGGCAAGTTTCCATCCATCAGGCCGCCGACGCAGATCACAACAATCGCAACATGCGTCAGTATGTAACCAAGCCGGTTAATGCCGCCGCGCATCGCAGAAACCAATATTGCGCCGTTTTTATCAGTCAGGCGCGTTCGAAAACCTTTGAGTTTAAGTTGCTGCTGAAAACTCTTCGCCAGAGTATCTGGCGCATCTGAGCTGGACCATTGTTCACTGTGTTTCATTGTCGCCAGCGACTTGCGTTGTACCTGTGTCCGCAAGTTGCGCATATCCTTAAGCATGGAAGGCGTATGACGTGTGACACAGACGGCGGTAGACACCACCAGTAAGGTCAAAATCAGCAAGAACCAAGGCGCACTGTACACATCATAGAGACCAACGCTCTCGAATACCTCAAACCAGAAAGGCCCAAACTTGATCACGTAATCGGTATATGGTTGGTTTTGTTGCAATACAGTGCCAATCACCGAAGCGATGGCCAGTGTCAGCAGCAAGGTTATCGCCAGCTCCATTGTGCCGAGAAAGCTGAGCAAGCGACGCGGGAAACTGTTTTTCCCAGAGAGATTCATACTAGATTTTTCAGACATAGGCTCGCAGTTTGTGACCAGTTTTGACCTGAGAGGTCATTCGCATTCGCATGATCTGACACCATGCGAATGCCTGGAGTTGCGATAAGCGCTTAGTGCAAGCCGCGTACGTATGCCGAGACAGCTCTGATCTCTTCAGCAGACATCTTCTTGGCAATGTCACGCATCATTTCGTTGGGATCATTGTGCCTAGTGCCGTTGGCAAAGGCGTGCAACTGTTCTTCAACATACGCAGAGTGCTGACCAGACAATGCAGGCCATGCCGCTGCAGGCATGCCGCGCCCTGAAGGACCATGACAGGCAATACACGCAGGCACACCCGTATTCGGGTTACCCCCCCG
>SKGV01000072.1 GCA_007117275.1 Methylophaga sp. | reverse complement strand
TCTATCAGTTTCAGCAACAGCAGTGGCAGGAAATGACCCAATGGCAGCAAGAAATCGCCAAGGACTGGTGTGGCAAGTCGCATCAACAACTCAAGCTGGCGTTGCAGGATATTGCAGGACTGAAACTGCAGGAATTTAGCAAACAGAACACCCATAAGCTGAGTTTTTATCTGCCCGTGTATCACGATAATCAGTCGGTCATTGCGATGATTGAGCAACGACTCGATGCGCTTGGCGTTAAAGCCAGTGTCATGTGGAGCATTGATGAGCTGACCAACATTGGCCTGTTGGATGTCTTGCCGCAACGGGCCACCAAGTTGCATGCGCTGGAGTTTTTGCAACAGCACCTTGGGTTTGCCACTGATCAAGTAGTCTTTGCTGGTGATAGTGGTAACGATATGCCAGTGTTGGCGAGTGCGTTTCAATCCGTTTTGGTCCATAACGCCAGCAACGAAGTCAAGCAACAGGCTCTGGTGCTATCCGAAGATAACGGTCACAGCGGTCAGTTGTTATTGGCCACCAATCCCGATCCGTTAGGCATGAATGGTAATTACAGCGCAGGCGTCTTACAGGGTGTCTGGCATTTCATGCCTGAGTTCAGACAACATTTACAGGCAACAGTCCAGTCATGAGTCAATTCAATCAGATAGCAGTGTTTGGCGAAGTATTATTTGATCTGTTTCCAGAGGGTGAGGCCATTCTTGGCGGTGCGCCTTTTAATGTCGCCTGGCATCTTCAAGCCTTGGGTGACCAGCCTCACTTTATGTCCAGAATTGGCAAGGATGACTATGGTCAACAAATCCGCCAGGCCATGCAGGAATGGCAATTAAGTGATCGCAGCCTACAACTGGACAGCGTGCTGCCGACGGGGCAGGTTGCCATCCGTATGATAGATAATGAACCTCGCTATGACATCAAGGCGAATGTGGCATTTGATTTTATCGACAATAGCCAACTGCCAACACTAGATGCTCATAGCGTGCTGTATCACGGCACCTTGGCGTTGCGACATGCAGTGTCGGCTGGCACATTGCAAGACTTAATCACCAGCTCACGGTGTAACGTGTTTGTGGATGTTAATTTGCGTGACCCGTGGTGGAATAAGCGCGATTGTTATCAGGCGATGGAAGCGGCCAATTGGGTTAAATTGAATCATCATGAAATACACATGCTGGGATTCGCTTCGGCCGATTTACGGCAGGATATGACCCGTCTGCAAAGTAACTTCCAGCTTAAGCATCTGATTGTGACACTGGGCGCCGATGGCGTTATTGTTCGCACGAATGAGGGAAACTTCATTGAAATGCCTGCAGTGAAACCCGACACATTCGTGGATAGCGTCGGGGCCGGTGATGCTTTTTCTGCTATGTATATTCACGGTCTTGCCGCTGATTGGCCACTTGAACAGATTGTCGAGCGTGCTCAGGTGTTTGCTTCACGTGTGATAAGTGAGCGTGGGGCGCTGATTCATGATCGCGGTTTTTACCAGAGCCTCGAGCTGTAATTGCCATGTACGAACAACAATCTCACGCCCTATTAAACAGCATTCTCAATCAGATTGAACCTGAGTTCATCAAGCAGGATCTGCGGTATTTTTATACCCGGCTTGGCGCGAATTTTTATGCCATTCATTCCTTGTTGGACAGGCTTTACGGACAGCGTGATGACTTTGCCGAGCATGCCCAGCGACTGGTTGAAACCATGGCTCGTCAATACATTCGCCGTAGCCCGGAACTGCACGCAAGAGATATTGAAAGAGAACAGGATTTTAACTGGTTTCTCAGTCAAAAATGGGTGGGCATGGCGTTGTATAGCAATGGCTTTGCCGATGATCTGCAGGGGGTGCGGCAGCATCTTCATTACCTTCAGGAGCTGGGTATCAATCTGGTGCATATCATGCCAATCATGCAATGTCCTGAAGGGCGTAGTGATGGTGGCTATGCAGTCAGTAATTTTCGTGAGCTTGATCCACGGGTCGGTACACTGAAGGATTTAAATCAGCTGGCCGGAGAAATGCGCCAGCGAGATATGTTGCTGGTGCTGGACGTTGTGCTGAATCATACCTCAGATGAGCACGAGTGGGCACACAAAGCGCGAGCGGGTTATCCACCGTATCAGTCGTATTATTACACCTTCGAAAACCGTCATATTCCCGATATGTTTGAACAAAGCATGCCGGAGGTCTTTCCTGAAACCGCGCCGGGCAATTTCACCTGGGATGCGCAAATGCAGCGCTGGGTCATGACAGTATTCAATCAATACCAGTGGGATTTGAACTACAGCAACCCGGCGGTTTTCATTGAAATGCTCGATGTGATTCTGTTTTGGGCAAATCAAGGAGCTGACATCTTACGTCTGGATGCCGTTGCTTTTCTCTGGAAAAAAATCGGCAGCACCTGTCAGAACGAACGTGAGGCGCATCTTATTTTGCAATTGTTCAAAGACTGCTGCCAGGTGACTGCACCCGGTGTTTTGTTTATTGCAGAAGCGATTGTCGCGCCAGTTGAGGTGATCAAATATTTTGGTGAGGATGCGGTCATCGCCAAAGAGTGTGAAATCGCCTATAACGCGACCTTTATGGCCTTGATGTGGGATGCTGTGGCCACCAAAAACGCCCAGCTGTTGAAACAGGGCCTAAAAAGCTTGCCAAGTAAACTGGACCGAGCGACCTGGCTTAACTATATCCGCTGCCACGATGACATTGGCTTTGGCTTTGATGATCGTGATATTGCCGCCGCTGACTATCAGCCTCAAGATCATCGGCGTTTCTTGGTTGATTATTTTCTTGGCCGATTTGCAGCATCCCATGCCAGAGGGCTGCCGTTTGGTCAGAATGAACGCACAGGAGATACTCGTATTTCTGGATCATTGGCGTCATTGATAGGCTTGCAATATGCCCTCGAGTCAGGGGATCTGCAGGCTCAGGATGCCGCCGTTAGGCTGGTGTTGTTGCTGCATAGTTTGATACTGAGCTTTGGTGGCTTGCCGCTGTTGTATTACGGAGACGAGCTGGGCACGCTCAATGATGATAGTTATCGCGAAGATCCCAGCAAGATGAACGACTCGCGTTGGGTTCATCGACCCAAAATTGATTGGTTACGCGCCGAGCAGCGAAACATACCAGGCACCATTGAGTTTCGGATTTTTACGGCGTTAAAAAATATGATTGCCGTTCGTAAGGAAAACAGCGTATTTGCGGATCTGAACAACCGAGCGCTGATGGATACCTCTAACCCAAATCTGTTTGTCTTTGAGCGCTATCAACTGACGCAGGGCAGTGTGCCTATTTTGGTGGTGTGTAACTTTGCCGAGCGGCCTCAGCAACTTGAGTTATCGGAGATTCCTGGCTGGTCACAGTATCATCAGGGGCGATTGGTCGATTTAATCAGTGGCCAGGCGCCGGAACAGTTTGGGAGCAGCCTGGTGATACCTGATTATGGTTATTACTGGCTTAGTCACGTTTAACCTGACAGCCGCAGGCATCGGGATGTTTGAACCAGCGTGAAATCGAATGCCGATAGCGGGCAAATATACGGTAGACCAAATCTGCGCAAGGTTTGATGACCGGCCAACGCAACACCGCCAGCCAGCGATGTTTGTTGACCAGTTGCAAGGCAGTGACGGTGACATCTAATCCATAAATTAGCCTGCCATTGTTGAGTTTGCCATGCAGTCGTCGGTCTGCCTCGACCGGATCAATCTCCGGATAGCGCTCTGCAAAATCCTCGGCATGAATATTCTCAAAGCAAATGCTCCCAGCGCTATCAAGCTGCATAAGCTGGATGATTTCTCTCATACACAGGGCGCAATGGCCGTCGTAGAATAGGATCAGTTGATGGTTTGACATGGCGTTCTGCAAGAACCTTTGTGAGCGATTAGCAGTCATGAGTGCTTGTTTGCGACCTTTTTGGCAACTCACGTTTAATGGATAGTATAGATGACACAGACAGGACTGTTCTGGTTCACTAATGATTTGCGTTTGCATGATCAGACGGCGCTCTGGCAACTGGCTAACCGGGTGGATCGTTTGATTTGCGTGTATTGTATCGACCCTGAATGGTTTAAACCCAATGGCTTAAACAGTCGAGCCATGGGCCAGCAACGTTATCGGTTTTTGCTGGAATCTTTGGCGGATTTGCAGACCGCGCTCGCCGAACTGGGTCAACAGCTTTTAGTGCTAGAGCAAAGCCCTGTAGAAGCGATTAGCCAAGTCATCGAACGCCATCAGATACGTCATATCGGGCGGAGCGCGCATCCGGGCATTTATGAACAACGACAGTGGCAGTCGTTGCAGCGTCGTTTTCCGACATTACGTTTTTTGCAAACCGACACCTTCACGCTGTTTCATCAAGAGGACTTGCCGTTTCGCGTTGATGAATTACCAAAAAGCTTTAGCCAGTTTCGTCGCAAGGTAGACGCGCTGCAGGTGCCTGCGGCTCAGAAAGCATTAACCTACTTACCACCACCGCCAGAGATGGCATTCACAGCTATTCCCATTCAACAAAAAACCTTAAATCCATTGTTCAAAGGTGGCGAGGCGGCGGCATTAACGCAGCTGACAAATTATTTTTCCAGCGATGCGGCGTCACAGTACAAGCAAACCCGAAACGCATTGGATGGCTGGCTCAATTCAACGCGTTTTTCACCGTGGCTGGCCAATGGCTGTTTATCAGTACGTCATATTCATAGTCGTTTGCGTCAATACGAACGTCAGCAGGGTGCTAATGAGTCGACTGAGTGGATTTTTGTGGAACTGTTATGGCGTGAGTATTTTCAGTGGTATGCCATCAAACATGGTTATCGCTTGTTCACGCCGGCAGGTATCACGCAAAAACCGGTGCGCTGTTGTTTTTATCCTGAGCGTTATCAGCGTTGGTGTCATGGCAATACGCCGTATCCACTGGTCAATGCGTTGATGCATGAGCTTAATGACACAGGATACATGAGTAATCGCGGACGGCAGATTGTTGCCAGTGCGTTTATTCACGAGTTGCGTATGGATTGGCGCTATGGCGCGGCGTATTTTGAACAGCAGCTCATTGATTACGATATGGCCTCTAACTGGGGTAATTGGCAATATATTGCCGGTGTCGGTGCAGATCCGCGCGGAGGGCGTCATTTTAATCTGCACAAGCAAACTCAAGAGTATGACCCTGAGGGCAGTTTTATCAGAACGTGGCAGGGCGGTGAGGGCGATCAGCCGCTAGACTCACTGGATGCTGCCGACTGGCCAATCATGCCGCCCCCGCAACGCCCATGAAGCCCGCAATCAATATTGTCTGGTTCAAGCGCGATCTAAGACTTGCCGACCATGAGCCGCTTGAACAGGCTTGCCAGCAACAAGAGCCAGTGCTGCTGCTGTACATCTTCGAACCCATGCTGCTGAATGATGCGCATTATGATGTTCGACACTGGCGCTTTGTTTGGCAATCGCTGCAAGACATGCAACAGCAACTCTCCGCAGTTAATGCACAGCTATGTATTGTTCAGGGTGATGTGTTGCAGGAGATGGCCAAGCTTCACCAAGACTTCAGTGTTCGGCGGATTTTTTCTCATCAAGAAGTCGGGCTGCTCAACACCTTTGAGCGAGATCGAAAGCTGGCACAGTGGTGTCGTCAGCATGGCATTGAGTGGCATCAATCAAATTATGCAGGCGTCATCCGCGCCGCTAAAGATCGCCAAGACTGGGATAAGGTTTGGCAGTCGCGTATGCGAGCCGCCC
>SKGV01000028.1 GCA_007117275.1 Methylophaga sp. | reverse complement strand
TTGAGCTTGAGTCTGAAGCCGAGTTAAACGCCGCCTTCACCCGCTTTAAAGAGTTAGCTGATAAAAAGCATGAAGTGTTTGATGAAGACTTACAGGCGCTCATCAGTGACACGGTTGCGGTCGACAATGAGCGTATTCGTTTGGTATCACTTAAAGTATGCAGTGAAACCGGTGAAACACCGATAGCCTCAGTGACACTTGCCTTTGATGATAATGAAGTGCATATCGAAATGTCGGGAAGCGGTCCGGTGGATGCCGTTTACAAAGCTATCGAGTCAATGGTGCAAAGCCATACCGAGCTCCAGCTATATTCGGTCAACAACATCACCAGTGGCACCGATGCTCAAGGTGAAGTGAATGTCAGGCTGGAAAAAGGCGGACGTATTGTCAGCGGCCAAGGCGCGGATACCGACATTGTTATTGCTTCAGCCAAGGCTTATATCAATGCCCTGAATAAAATGCTGCTGCCATCCGAGCGGGCACATCCGCAGGTCTGATATGTCTTTGACGGCCTCTCAGCTTGCAGCTCTGGCTGCAATGAAAATTCCTGTCTGGCAACAACGCTCGGGCGATATTGGACCCGTCAGCAACAAGGCATCACTGCAACTTAGCAAAACGCTGGGCATCATGTTGCAAGATGCTGGGCCAATCGGTGCTGCTGAGCAGCGTTTGTTTCAAGCAATCTTGCAGGCGTTTCAGCTTGATCTTAATCAGTTTGAACAACTCTCATCTGACCATGTGCCGGCACTGCTTGCCATGCCGGAATCTCAGTTGAGTGTCTTGGTTATGGGGCCTTGTGAGGAGTTGTTGAATGCCGCAACTCCCCTAAAATCGGGCGCACTCATGCTCGATAATGGTATCCACTTGTTTGTTACTGATTCACTATCGGATCTGCTTGTGGCGCCGGCTCGCAAGGCACAGTTGTGGCAACAAGGTCTAGCCTGGCTGAGAGCAGGCGCTGAATGAACGATATTGTTCGGCGGCCCATGTGCGAGGCGGATCTGGCCGCTGTGCTGCAAATCGAACGTGATGCAAATCGTTTCCCTTGGTCAAAACAGAACTTTGCTGACTGTCTGGGTGATAATTATCAATCGTTTGTCTTTGATGCATCTGGCAGTCTGGTCGGCTATCTCATCCTGCAACACATTCTGGACGAGGTGCATTTATTGAATATTTGCGTACAGCATCAACATCAAGGCAAAGGCATTGGCCGTTATATGCTCGACCAGATGATCCGCGAGGCTCAACAACGACAGGTCAACCTCATCGTACTGGAAGTTCGTCGCTCCAATCATCGCGCTCAGCAACTGTATATCCAGGCAGGTTTTAATGAGATGTCGATTCGGCGTGGCTATTATCCCGCTGAGCAAGGCAGGGAAGACGCGGTGCTGATGGGTATGGATCTCTCTCTGTCTCGGATGTTTGTCGACTGATGCACATGCTCACACCTGAATCCAAGCTATTTAAGCAAAGAATCCCCAGTGATCAGCGCAAACGGGCTTTCGAGGTTGCTCATATAGCGTTCACGCCATCCTCACACAGCTGATTTCAAGATCAATCGAACTTGATATAGCTCGTGTCCTCTAATAGACTAGTTGACTTATTTACTCGGTTATTTCACTTAGGAGATTATCCATGGCTTTTGAACTGCCACCATTGCCTTACGCAAACAATGCACTCGAACCTCACATTTCTGCTGAAACCATTGAGTATCATTACGGCAAACATCACCAAACCTACGTGACCAACCTGAACAACCTGGTTCCGGGCACTGAATTTGAAAATCAAACACTGGAACAAATCATCGCTAAATCCAGTGGCGGAATTTTCAATAACGCAGCGCAGATCTGGAATCATACCTTCTACTGGAACGGCCTGACTCCCAACGGTAAAGACAGCGTTAGCGGCGCCCTGGCGGAGGCAATTAATCAAGCGTTTGGCTCTTTTGAAGAATTCAAAACTAAGTTTACTCAGTCTGCCACGACAAATTTTGGCTCTGGCTGGACTTGGCTGGTTAAAAATGCCCACGGTAAGCTTGACATCGTTAACACTAGCAATGCTGGTTGCCCGCTGACTTCAGGCCAAACGCCGCTGTTGACATGCGATGTCTGGGAACATGCCTATTACATTGATTTCCGCAATGCACGACCAAAATACCTGGAAACATTCTGGAAACTGGTCAACTGGGACTTTGTGGCTACCAACTTTGCGAGCTAACGCAAAACGGCCCAGTGGTCTTTGCTAACTAGACAATTTCGTTATAAAATAACGTGTTTAGTGGAAATGGCAGTTTCGCAAGAGACTGCCATTTTTTGTTTCTCGTAGCACGGTTTTGCGGTGTCGCCGTTATCATGGCAGGGAGTGAAAGACATGACCAATTCAGTCATGCCCACCTATACAAGGCTTAACATCTCTTTTGTAAAAGGTGAGGGCGCATGGTTAATTGACAGCAAGGGGCGGCGTTATCTTGATGCGCTGTGCGGTATTGCTGTGTGTAACCTTGGTCATTGTCATCCCAAAGTCACCGCCGCGATTCAGGATCAGGCTCAACAACTGGTTCATACCTCGAACGTTTACCGAATCCCTTTGCAAGAACAGTTGGCCGATAGGTTAACTGAAATATCGGGGATGGAGCAGGTGTTTTTCTGTAACTCCGGGGCAGAAGCTAACGAAGCCGCAATCAAGCTCGTGCGCAAGTTTGGCCATGCCAAGGGCATTAGCAAGCCTGTCATTATCGTGATGGATGGCAGTTTTCATGGCCGAACCATGGCGACACTGACGGCAACTGGTAATGCGAAAGTTCAAGCGGGTTTTGATCCGCTGCTTCCTGGCTTTGTTCGCGTGCCTTACAACGACCTGGATGCACTGAGAATGGCTATTGGTCATTGGCCTGAAGCCGTGGCAGTCATGCTTGAACCCGTCCAGGGCGAGGGCGGCATCAAAGTGCCTGATGGCGATTATCTGGCTTCGGTACGGACTATTTGCACTCAGCGCAAGTTATTGATGATTCTCGATGAAGTGCAAACCGGTATTGGTAGAACCGGAAAATGGTTTGCTTATCAGCATGCTCAAAATGTGCTGCCTGATGTGATGACCTTGGCAAAGGGGCTTGGCAACGGTATGCCAATTGGTGCATGTCTTGTTGCTGGCGCTGCAGTCGGGTTATTCCAACCGGGCAATCATGGTTCGACCTTTGGCGGAAATCCGCTTGCCTGCAGGGCAGCGCTTGCAGTGTTGCAAAGCATTGAAGATGAAAAGTTGATGGATAATGTCGACATTCTCGGCGAGCGAATGTTTCAGGCATTCAAAAAGCGGCTGGCTGAACACGAAGGTGTTAAAGAGATACGCCACGCCGGATTTATGTTTGGTATTGAGCTGGCAGAACCGTGCGCTGAGATGGTCAGCCTGGCACTGGAAAAAGGCCTGTTAATTAATGTGACGGCTGAAAAAGTTATCCGTTTACTGCCACCAATGATCATCAACAACGAGGAAGCCATGCATCTTGTTGAGCAGTTAAGTGATGTAGTCATCGAATTTCTGTCCAAACCGACTGTTGTGAGTGTTGCCTGATAATGAGACATTTTTTAACACTGAAGGATCTCAGTGCGAATGAGTTAAAGCAGCTTATTCAACGTGCGATTGAATTGAAAGCCATGCATAAGGCTGGCGAGCAATACGAGCCGCTAAAGAACAAGGTGTTGGCGATGATTTTTGAAAAATCTTCAACACGCACCCGTGTGTCGTTTGAGTCGGCGATGTTGCAATTTGGCGGCGGTTCGATTTTCTTGTCACCTGATGATACTCAACTGGGACGCGGCGAACCGATAGAAGACTCGGCCAGAGTGATTTCAAGTATGGTCGATGCGGTGATGATTCGCACCTTTGAACATAGCAAGGTCGAACGTTTTGCCGAATTCTCTTCGGTGCCAGTCATTAACGCCTTAACTGATGATTATCATCCTTGTCAGCTGCTGGCCGATATCCAGACCTATGTTGAACATCGTGGTGATATTGCTGGCAAAACTGTTGCATGGATTGGTGATGGCAATAACATGTGTCATTCCTATATTAATGCTGCGGAACTGTGTGGCTTTAAGCTTAATATTGCGACGCCGCCGGGTTATCAGCCCAAGCGAGATATTGTCGCCGAAACGAAGGCTGAGGTTGCCTTGTTTCACCAGCCAGAGCAGGCGGCGCGAAACGCCGATTTGATAGTGACGGATGTCTGGGCCAGCATGGGTCAGGAAGAAGAGCAACGCAAGCGAGAGGAAGCCTTTGCCGCGTTTCAGGTGAATGATTCATTGATGCAGTTGGCCGCACCAGATGCCCTGTTTATGCATTGCTTACCTGCACACCGTGGTGAAGAGGTAACTGCCGGTGTTATTGATGGCCCGCAGAGTGTGGTCTGGCCAGAAGCTGAAAATCGACTGCACGCACAAAAAGCACTACTGGAGTTTTTGTGTGCCCACAAGTCATAGTCAGCTTCAGCGTTTGATGACAAACAAGCCGACTAAGGTCGGCTTTTTTGTGGCGGTGTGATATCACGTTCGGCTAATTTTGCCTCATCCCAGAGTTCATCAAGGGCTGACAAGTCACATTGATCAGGTGTTTTATTAAGCGGATGAAGTTGACGCTCAATATAATTAAAGCGCCGGTAAAACTTATCAATGGAGTTACGCAGTGCATGTTCTGGATCCACGTTGACATGCCTTGCCAAGTTTGTGACGGCAAACAGTAGATCACCGATTTCATCCCGAAGACGTTCTGGATCTGCGCTATTAATTTCTGCGACCACTTCATCCAGCTCTTCCTTGATCTTGTCGATAACGCCTGCACTGCCAGGCCAGTCAAAACCGACGCTTGCAGCAGCGCGTTGTAGGGACACTGAATAGTTCAAGGCCGGCTGACTACTGTCTGCCTGCTGTAGTAGCGAATCTTGCTTTGTAGTATCGCGGTCTGTGTCTGTATTACGGCTCATTGTTCGGCCACCTTTGAGCAGCTGACTATACCAGGCTGTCGTCTAATCGCCACGGGTGAATTTGATGATATGGCGACGGTCACGTTTGCTAGGGCGCCCTTTTTCGTGACGAAAGCCTAAGGGCTCATTTTTAAGCTGTTGTTGAAGGAGTGTGCGTTTGGCAATGCTCTCATCAGTCTCATGGTATAACTGTTGCGCTTCGCTGGCAGGGCGACGCTGCATTTGCAGAGAAAGTACTTGAATTGCGTGTTCATAGGGTGGCTTTGATACAGTCAGTTCATCGTTAATGCGAATGGACCGTCCGGGTTTTGCCCGCTGACCGTTGACGTGGACTTTGCCGCCATTAATGGCGTCAACGGCAAGTGCTCTGGTTTTGAAGAAGCGGGCAGCCCAAAGCCATTTATCCAGCCGTTGTGTTTCTTGGGCGTCAGTGGCCAGTGCAGTTTTTTTCATCTATCCAGTTCAAAGTGAGCACCCCTTTGGACACACATCCGGAAGGGGCTATATGTCAGGCTTTGCCCTGTAGTTGCAGCAAAATCGCCTCATTTTCAAGCGTCGAGGTATCTTGGGTGATTTCCTCGCCTTTGGCAATGGTTCGCAACAAGCGTCGCATAATTTTGCCGGAACGAGTCTTGGGCAGATTATCTGAGTAGCGAATCTCATCCGGCTTGGCGATAGGTCCGATTTGTTCTGTGACCCAAGCGCGAAGTTCGTTGGTCATTGCTTCATCAATGCCATCTTGCGGTCGTTCGCCTTTTAACACAACATAGG
>SKGV01000108.1 GCA_007117275.1 Methylophaga sp. | reverse complement strand
GTCTGAGGAGGGGCGCATGGATTCGAAAGAGCATTCGTCATTGGCGGATATTAATATGACACCTCTGGTCGATATCATGCTGGTGCTACTGATTGTGTTCATTATTGCCGCGCCACTGATTGTTCCACAAACGATGGGCATTAATCTGCCCAAAACCCAGCCTGTGCAGGCTGAGCCCACGGTAGAAAAACATCTGCTGCAAATTCGCGCCGATGGCACGTTGGAACGCGAGCTTACGCCCATGAACAATGATGAGCTGAGCCAATGGTTATCCGGACTGCCCGAGGACGCGGAGAATAGCCTGATTATCAATGCCGATGAGGCTGTCAATTACGGTCGTATCGCCGAAGTGATGGCCATTGCTCAAAATGCCGGTGTTGCACGCCTCGCTTTTCGTACCCTCCCGCAATAAACAGCGCCAGAGTTATTTTATTTGGGATCTGACCCCGATTGTGGGAGGAGGCGCTGGATTTGCCTATCAAGTTCGGCGTGCAATGCGTCGAGGTTGGTATTACCAGCACGGATGGCGTCTTCCAGCGCAGCTGCCGCGTGTGACAGATCCAGCGCACCAATCATACGACTGTTGCCGCGCAAACGATGCAAATGCTCAACTAATTTCTGGCTGTTGCCTTGCTGAGTGTCAGCCGTAATCTGGCTACTGAGTACGCCAAGTCCTTGCTTAAAGCGCTCAACCAAAACGGCAAAAAGCGTCCGATTGCCGTCCATCGTATTGCTGGCATGAACGCTGTTGATGCCGTCGATGATTGGAAAAGTCGCTCTGGTCTTTTTAACAGGCGACTCTTCAGCTGGCTCTGCAACCGCAGGATCGGGATGCCATTGCGCCAAAATACTCACCAGCTGTTGCAAATTAACGGGCTTGTAAAGTACATCATTCACGCCAACCGCAAAGACTCGCTCAAGCACTGACTGGAGCACGCCTGCAGTAAAGGCATAGATGGGCAAGTCTGCAAGTTGTAATTTATTGCGTATCCAGTCAATGGCTTCAATTCCATCCATTTCGGGCATTTGTAAATCCATCAGCACCAAATCACAGCGAACGTGATTCGCTTGCAACCATTCAAGCGCCGGTTTGGCACGATTGAATACCACCGCAGTTGCGCCCTGGCTTTCCAGCACGTGCTGAATCAGTTTCATGACAATCTCGCTATCGTCAACGACGAGAATCTGCATGCCTTCCAACGACTGCATGGGTTCACGTCGTGCCTTGGCCTGTGGCGGAGCAATTGCGGTGCTCGTTGCACGCGCAAATGGCAACTGCACCGTAAAACAACTACCTCTGTTTGGTGCGCTGTCCAGCGTGATGCTGCCACCTATCATGTCGACCAGTCGCTGTGTAATCGCCAAACCCAAGCCGCTGCCAGAAAAGCGACGCTTGGAATCATGTTCAATTTGAACGAAAGGCTTGAATAACAATTCCTGTTCATCGGGCGCAATGCCAATACCCGTATCGCTGACGCTGATGGTGACTTTAATCTGGTCGGCATCAATAGGCTGCTCTGTAAGTTCAATACTGATGCCGCCAGTGTTCGTGAACTTGATGGCGTTACTGAGAAGGTTCTGCAGAATTTGTGAGCAGCGCGGTTCATCACCCATCACTCTCAGAGGCTCCATTGCTGATCCATGCAGAGTCAGCAACAAGTCTTTTTCATTCGCCTTAATTTGGTGCAACGCAACCATTTGCTCTATCAAGTCAGTCAAATTGAATGGTGCGTGTTGGAGTTGTAGCTGGCCTGCATCGATTTTGGAGAGATCCAGAACATCGTTAATAATGCCCAGCAGACTTTGGCTGGCTGTTTCCAGATTTGCCAGAAGTACGCGCTCTTGATCTGTGACTTGTTGTTGGTTCAACAATTGCGTAATGCCTGTGATAATTGTCAAAGGCGTGCGAATTTCATGGCTCATGGTGGCTAGAAAATCACTTTTTGCTTGTTCCAGCTGCTCGGCTTTTTCTTTGGCTTTGAGCAGCGTTAATTCAACCTCACGCTGCGACGTAACATCGACAAACGTCAAAATCAGGGTATTATCAACGCGCATACTGCCGAGCATCACCTGCAAGAATCCACCGTTTGCCTTCTGTACCATGTATTCATGCCAATCACTTTGTGTTTGCTCAGATAGCTGAGCTTGTAAGCGCTCCAGCAGCGCTTCTGCATCGCCTGTTTGCGGCATAAAATGTGCCAGCCAGTTGGTCTTACGCACATCATCAAGGCTGTATCCAAACAAGGTCGCAAAGCTGTGATTGAGATAACTGATTGTTGGCGGTGTGTCTAACTCCAGCAGCGCAACGGGTGTTGGCAAATTCTCTAGAATGCGTCGCAGATGCGCCTGGCTTTGCGCGAGTTCCTGCTCGAGCAACTTGCGCGGGGTCACATCAATGAGTACGCCTTCCCAAATGAGTGTTCCGTCGGGCAATTCACGCGGTGTCGATTCGGCTGTGATCCAGCGTGTTTCGCCTTTGACGATCAACCGAGTTTCAGCGTAAAAATGTTTTTTCTCGGTAAAGGCCTCCGAATTCAGCTGCACCCAGCGTGCAAGATCGTCGGGGTGCACGCAGCGAAAAGCTGACATGGCATTTTCCATGGCCTCTTGCCGCGTAAGCCCCGTGAGCTCAAGAAAGCGTTCGCTGGCAAAACCAAAATGGGCAACCGCATCACCCGGCGGCAAAATCATGGTATAAGTGCCTACCGGGATATTTTCCGTTAGCTCGTAGGCGGTTTTCTGCAAAGCCGCTTGATAGGAAGCAATTACACGTTCATTGGCGTTATGACTGGTGATATCCAGTAGTACAACAATCAGTTGCTCGCCCGAGATAACCGCGCTGAAAAGCACATCCCGCTGGCTGCCATCTTTGCAGGCCAAGACAAATTCCATAAAGGACACATATCTACTTGTGGCTTTGGCACGATCCACTTCACGATACCAACGGCTGAATACCTGCTGGCGATACTCAGGGTCAGGATAGGCCTGTTCAAACCAGTCTGTTGCTGTTGGAATATCTGTCAGTTCGTAACCAAAAGAGGCAGTGAACTGCGCATTGATAAATGTAATTGTTCGCGGCTCGTCAGGGGTTGTAATTGCGATGCCGACAGGCAAGGCATTCAGGATTGTCTCGAGCTTTTGCTGTTGCTCAGCCATTTGTGCAGCCGCTGCTTGCAGCGCTTGTTCACGCTGCTGCAAGACGGCGAGTATGTCGCGCATTTGCGAATCAATAGAAGCAAACTCATGCGGCAGGTTCTTTCCCGGCGATTGAATATCTGCCTGGGTGTAATCGGCCTCAATGCGTGCCAGATTATTGGCGATTCGGGCCAGTGGTTTCAGGATGAAACGACTGGCAATGGCGTTTTTCAGCAACAGCAAAATCAGCAACAAAGCAAAAATACCCAAGCTGGTCCAACGCAAATTATTCAGCTGCTGCTGAAATGCATTGACGGGCACAAGCGAAACCAATGTTGAGCCAATTCCGCTGCTTGTAATGATAATCGGCAACCAGTCTTGTCCGGCAATGGTGCGCACATCAGACCAGTCACGCTCTGGCTGGTCTAGCCGTAAGGTAAAATTGGCCGGATCAACAATGGCGTGCGTTGTAAAGACAACAACACCTTCCTGATTGGTCACCAACAGAACATTGTCGGCAAACAGCACATAATTATTCAGCAGCTTTTGAAACGCTTGCAGATTGACGCGCGCAAGATAATTACGCCCGTTGATACGCGCAGCGTAATACAGGCTGATATGATCGTCCTCATAGCCACGCATAAACGACGAAAAGCCGCCTGATGGCAAAGCCTCGGCAAGAAAAGTCTGCAAGTTGCCACTGGCAAAAGAGAATCGATCAAAAACAAAGCTGCCTGCTGCGCGCTGGTAAATCGCACTAATCTGCAACTTGTCATCCAGCGCGTAAAAGTCAGTAAAGCTATTGGTGTCTAACTGTGTGACGTTGGCATCTGCTGAGAGCGTCAAGGCAATTGTCGTGAATTCATCCCTGATGCTATCTAACCGTTGCTGAAAAAAACCTTCAACCCGCGCCGCATCCGCCGTAGCGATGGTGTAGTAGTGTTGCCGCTGTTGCTGATAATTAAACACAAACACTGCGCTAATCAGCAGCAGCATGGCAAGCAGCCAAACCAGCTCAATACCGAGATTGAATTGCCGCAATGAAAAGCGCGGACCTGCTTTCACGGCGTTTCACTATCAAACTGCGTAATGATATGAAAGCCACCAAGCAAATCACCGTGGCTGTCAAAACGGATGTCGCCGAGCGAGGTGTGATGCACTGGCTTTGAGAAGAGATAATCTTTAACGGCCTGAGGTGAGTCATGGCCCTGTTCAAGCGCCTGATGCAGTAGCTCAAGTGCTTGCCTAACCTTGATCGCCATATAATGCGGCTGGTAACCGAAACGTGCGGTGAAGCTTTCCAAATACGCATTCAACGCGGCATCTGCCGAGCGTGTGTCGTAATGGCTAATGAGTGCCACTTGCGCAATCGCAGGCCCTGCCGTTTGGTAAATGGCCGGCGAGCGTGCCCAGGGTGTCAGTACGATGGGTGTATCGGGATGCAGACTGTGAAAGTACTGCATCACATTGCCGACACCGGCCTGAAAATCACCAGCGAGAATGTAGAGCAAATCGATGTCCTGCGCGAACAGCTCGGTAAAATTTTCTGGCTGCATATCCCTGAACTTTATGTCCTGGACCCGGATACTGTAATCGCCATGCGACAGCAGGGTTTCACTGAAATGATCAAAGGCCGGGCCTGTGTACGCAGGATTGGCTGCATCAGTTAATACCAGAACACGGCGCGGTTGAAGACTGGCAACATAATCCGCAATAAAGTGCTGTTCTTTTTGCAGATCGGGAATAATGCGCAACACAAAATCATCTCGACCGGAGGCTGCAAGCGAGGTTGATGAAGTGTTTATCAATAGGCTTTGCCCGTCCAGAAATAAATCAAGACCGGCGATAAGGGATTGCGACGGTTGGGTAGTCACAAAAAAAGCAACCTCATTGAGTTGCTCTTCAGTAAAGATCGAGCGTCCTGCTTCAGGCTCCAAACTGTAATACCGCTCCTTGATGGTGATACGTGTATCCGGATGCGCTTCCAGAAAGAAGGTGGCGGCGTCCAAATCGCTCGGATCAAAAATAGAAGGGTCATAAAAAGGCGTATCGATGACAACGATGACAGATTTTTTCTCTGTCAACAAAAACCACCAAGCAACAGCTGCAGCAAGAATAATAAAAACAGTGACGCCACTGCGCCAGTTCACTTGAGCAAGCCCTTTTCTTTTGCCTTGGAGAGTGCCTGCAAGCCGGAATGCACGCCCATCTTGCGATAGAGGTTGCGCGTATGAGTTTGCACGGTTGATATGCCAACTGCCATCGCCTCGGCAGCGTCCTTATAGCTCAGGCCTTGGGCAAAAAGTTGCAACAGCTCCAATTCTTTTTTTGTGAGCTTGAAGCCGTTGTCATGACCTGACGTGGATGTCGACTGATTGACCATTTTCAAAAAGTACCCTGCCAATGCAGGACTGAGCGGATAAATGCCCTCTAGCATTTGCTCGATGGCTTGTTTGACAGACACATTACTGTCGCCTTTGAGAATGTAGCCCGTTGCCCCGTTTTCGACAGCACGCATCACTCGCGCCTCTTCGGCGGACACTGATATCACTATAATTGGCATGCGAGGAAAGAACGCGCGCAGTTGCTTGATAACGTCTTCGCCGGTGATACCGGGCAGGCTCATGTCCACCAAGGCGATGTGGAG
>SKGV01000090.1 GCA_007117275.1 Methylophaga sp. | reverse complement strand
CAACAGATCCTTGATCTGGGGCTTGATGGGTTGAAAAGCTACATCAAAACCATCGGCCTGTTTAACAGCAAGGCAGAAAATGTCATAAAAACCTGCCAAATGCTGATTGATAATCATCAAGGCGAAGTGCCTGCTGATAGAGCATCGCTGGAATCACTGCCCGGTGTTGGACGCAAAACCGCAAATGTCATCCTCAATACCGTATTCAGGCAGCCTGTCATGGCTGTGGACACCCATATTTTTCGACTGGCAAATCGTACTGGCCTCGCCATCGGCAAGACCGTTCGAACTGTCGAAGACAAACTTATGAAAGTAGTGCCAGACGAGTTCATGCTGGATGCGCATCACTGGCTGATTCTGCATGGTCGTTATGTCTGTACCGCCAGAAAACCGCATTGTGACAACTGCGTCGTCACCGCCAGTTGTGATGACTATAAACGTCGACATAAGCATGTTTAATCAAGATCGGCAGCAGCTTCGCCAAGCGTATCATCAGGTTTGGCAAAAAATGCAGCACGACGCTGCCTCAATGACACCGCTAGAACAACAGATTGCCAGCGTTATCCAATTACATCCCGAATATCACGCCTTGCTGGACAGCCCAGAAGAATCCGAGCAGGCGTTTCCTCCAGAACACGGCCAGACCAATCCCTACTTACACATGGGACTGCATATCGCCTTGCAGGAACAGATCATGACTGATCGCCCGGTAGGTATTCGTGCGTGTTACCAGGATCTTCTCAGTAAAACGACCGATGCACATCAGGTCTTGCACCAGATGATAGACTGTCTGGCAGAAACACTCTGGCAAGCACAGCGCGATCAAACAGCCCCAGATGAAATTGCATATCTGGATCGCCTGAAGCAATTACCCAAATAACGCAGACCGCTCCACAGCACTGCTCAGCGCTCTGCCACCCCACCCGAATGAGGTTATCAGTTATGCAGGCCTTTGCATTTTATAACGCACAACACCCTCCCAAAGCTATTGAACTGCCCACCCCAATTCCACAGGGTTATGATCTGCTAGTAGCGATTGAGGCAATTGCAGTGAATCCAGTTGATACCAAAGTTCGCGCCAACTTGGGCGAACAACACAATCCGCCGCGAATCATTGGTTGGGATGCCTGTGGCACTGTTGTCGCCGTGGGATCTGAGTGTCAGCAGTTCAAAGCCGGTGATCGGGTGTTTTATGCTGGAGACATCAGCCGTCCCGGCTGCTATGCCTCTCATCAACTGGTTGATGAACGTATTGTCGGTCCTGCCCCGCGTTCACTCAGTGCTGAACAATCTGCGGCGATTCCGTTGACAGCAATCACCGCCTGGGAAGCCCTGTTTTCCCGACTCAAAATTCACCCTGAAACGGATCAAGGCAAACGTCTTTTGATTATCGGCGCAGCCGGAGGTGTTGGCTCAATTGCCATTCAAATTGCCAAGGTCATGGCAGGTCTTGAAGTGATTGCAACAGCTTCTCGCCCCGAATCAGAGGCCTGGTGCCGACAAATGGGCGCTGATCACGTCATTCGACACGGCGACCACCTGATCAATGACTATCAGCAACTCCGTATTGCAGCTCCAGATTACATCCTATGCCTCAATGAAACCGATCATTACTTTGCAATGATGTGTGAGCTGATAGCTCCGCAGGGACTTATTTGTCTAACAGTGACCAATCACCAGCCCCTAATGCTGGAACCACTCAAAAACAAGAGTGCTGGCGTTGTTTGGGAGTTTATGTTCACTCGTCCGATGATGAACACAGAAGACATCGCTGCTCAGCAGGATATTCTCACTCAGGTATCAACCGCACTGGATCAAGGTCAACTAAAACCGACCATGACCACACACTTGGGGGCAATGTCAGCAGACACCCTTGAACGAGCGCACAAACAGCTATTAAGCGGCAGAACTATTGGCAAAATTGCGCTGTCATCAGTCAGTGATTAAGATAGCTGCAAGCGTTGGAGTATTATAATCAGCCCCAGCCAATAGCCGCTAACATTAGCCTGCGGCCCTCCATGTAGCGGCCGACACCTAGCTTAGTTAGCGTATGCGCTTGGGCTTATCATGCCACAAAAATATTGGTTTGGAACTTCCTTAGAAGCACAGCCCCTTATACAATGTACGGTAATCATTCAATCTAAAACGAGGTTAGACATGGCAAACAGCAGTTCAGGCAAGTTTTTTATTGGCAGCGTGGTGATTTTCTTCATCATCGCCGGTGTTGTCACAGTGGTGCTGAATAACATGAGCGCACTCGCTGACAATGCATTGCCCCCAGAAAGCATGGATGAGCAAGCCATTGCTGAAAGATTGCAGCCTGTTGCGCAGGTGCATGTAGGTGAAGCCCCTGTTGTGGCACAAGCCCCGGTTGAAGACATGCAAGTCAACCGAGGTCAGCAAATCGTTGAAAGTGTCTGTGCCGTCTGTCACGCAACTGGCATGATGGATTCACCCAAAAACCACAATGCGGCTGATTGGGCACCACGACTGGAAAAAGGCATTGAAGCGGTTTACGCAAACGCTATCAATGGTATCAACATGATGCCAGCGCGCGGCGGTCGTCCTGACTTGACTGATGAAGAAGTCAAAGCGGCTGTTGACTACATGATTGCTGACCTAAGATAAGCCTGCGCTGGCTGTGAGGGTCGCCTGATAGCCTCAAAAAAATCCGGCTCGACGCACAGGTTCTCAGAGCCCATGTTGAGCCAGATTTTTTACAACCATCACTTGCAATCTGCTCTAGTAAAGCCGTGCTTGCGGATTGTGCTAATGCACTGATGTTCACTCACTGAGAGGTTCATTTCCCCTCAACAGCTATTTGCGGCTTGGTTGCTAACAGCAGTGTCGCGAGTTAAGCCACCTTGATTTTGCCGCCTCAAACAACTGAAATCTAAGGCGCTATTTTGCAAAGGTCAGCATTAAATTGAATACAGATAACACCGCCAGTATCTGGGTCGATGCCGATGCCTGCCCATGCGTGATAAAAGAGATTTTATTTCGTGCCGCCCAACGCTCTGGCCGCCAGCTAACACTGGTCGCCAACCATGCAGTGAAAATTCCACCCGCCAGCAATATCCGATTTATTCAAGTGCAACAAGGCTTTGATGAAGCCGACAATCTGATTGCCCAGCGGGTGAAACAAGGCGATCTCGTCATCACTGCGGATATTCCACTGGCTGCAGAGGTCATCGACAATGGTGCCAGCGCATTAAACCCGCGTGGCGAACTATACACCAGCGCCAATATTCAAGCCCGTCTGACCATGCGTAACTTTATGGAAACCATGCGCTCCAGCGGCGAGGCGATGACTGGCCCGGCGGCACTCAATCAGCGAGATCGTCAAGCCTTTGCCAACCAGTTGGATCAGTGGTTGCTAAGCACTTAGCCTTGAGTTGTGACTAACTAGCAGTATTTACCGATAGCACGCTACTGAGTTTATGCTCACACATTGTCCATCGAGATGTTTTGCGATATGCCTGCAATCATCGTTATCTTGCTTAGCCAGTCCAGCTGCATTCTGAACGAAGTCGTATGCTGTCGCTGCACACGGCAAGAACTTTTTAACTGCTAAAAACGCCCCAATCTTGTGTCGTTGAATAACTGACTCATTGAACACCAGTGCAGCGCGTTGCTGCCCAGCAGCACTTTGTCACGTTTCAGGATCCCGCATGTTTTTCAAAAAAACCGTATTGCCAATCTCATCATTGTTTTTCTCTATCTCGCTGCTCGCCACTGGTTACGGCTTATTGATGACTTTTATCGGCATCTTTTTGAAACAAGAAGGCCTGCCTGAAGGTGTCATCGGTGTGATCAGTGCCGCGTTTTTTCTGGGCGCTATGTTGGCCGCTATTTTCAGCCAAAAACTCATTATCAATGTCGGCCATGCCCGGAGTTTTTCAGCATTTTCAGCAATCATGGTCATCGCTTTTATGGGACATGCACTCTGGTTTAACCCATGGTTCTGGTCTGCCCTGCGGCTCGTCTCTGGCTTTGCCTTTTATGCCATGTTAATCGTGCTCGAGAGCTGGCTCAACGAAAAAAGCACCACCCGCGATCGTGGCAAAATACTCGCCATCTACACCATCGTCTTCTTCCTGGCGCTGGCACTGGGCCAGTTGTTATTAATGCTGGAAATGTCCGCTAATACCATCTTCATTCTCGGCTCAATTCTGGTGCTGTGGTCACTGGTGCTCGTTGCCATTACCCGCATTACACAACCGGTCTTAAAACCGTTTGAACGCTACAGCATGCCCAAACTACTCTCTATCGCACCCCTAGCCTTGGTCGGCAGTTTTGTTGGCGGCGTCTTTGTTGGTGCGTTTTACACCATGCTGCCGCTGTATGTGCTGAACTTGTTTGATCAACCCAAGGTAGTGTCACTATTTATGGCCATTACCATCCTCGGTGGACTGTTGGCACAAATACCGGTCGGCATGCTTTCTGATCGACTGGGACGACAGAAAATGCTGGCATGGGCCGGGTTTTTCAGTGTCGGCGTATTGATGCTAATGCTAACGCTGCCATTGATCTGGCAAGAAAGCGTCAGACTGCTGTACCTGATGGGCTTTTTATTGGGCATGAGCGTGTTCAGCATCTATCCACTCAGCGTGGCGCGCGCCAATGATGAATTTGATGAAAACAAAGACCTGGTGGAAATCAGCCGCAGCCTGTTGTTTTCCTATGGTTTTGGCTCATTTGTCGCACCGCTGCTGTTAGGCTTTGTACTCGGCTTTTCGGCGGCAGCATTCTTTATCGTGCTGGCACTGTTCGCACTGGCGCTGGGCCGCTACTCACTGATGAACGAACACATCCCCAATGACAACATGAATGTCTTCGTTGCCGTACCAGTCAACTCCGGTGATGTCCTGGCAGAAATGGACCCCCGCCAAGATGAAGAATGGGTAGAGGAACACCGCCCGGATATCGAACACACCGAAGTCGTCGAGCAACACAGTGAGTCGTCAGATACAGACAGCAAATAAACCCGCGCTGATTCTACTCAAACACCCGCCGAGCCCGACCCAGTCAAAATAAATTTTGGTTTTGAGAATATTCTGATTGAATGTATCGCTATGCTCGCCTAAAGAAGTTCATTGACGCCCTTGCGGGACTGAACCTCGCAGAGCTACAAGCTATGACTAATAACCCTGCAGCAAACGATTTGTCTCAACAGAAATAAGCAAAAGCACAATATCTGTAGTTGTATTATCATTGTGCGTCTATTTTCTGACGATCCACACTGGCAGCATTGAGGCCTTAGATGAGTACTGTTTTAAATATTGAATCCCTGCGTGCAGCGCCGGTTCAAACTGATCCGTTTCCTTTTTTCAGCGTCGAACGCAGTATCGACGACAGCCAGCTTGCTGGGGTATTGCAAGATTTTCCTCACATTGAAGATGGCGGCAGTTTCAATGTGGATGATGTGGAAATCAGTCCCCGCTTCCAACAGTTTCTACAATCCATCGACAGCGTGGAGTTTCGCCAGATCATTCGTGACAAATTTTCGGTCGATGTGATGGATTTGCCGATGATGATGACCCTGCGGGGCTATTCACGAAAAAAAGATGGCCGCATTCACACCGATTCCAAAACCAAGTTGGTCACCATTCTGATTTACCTCAACGAAGAGTGGAGCGCCTCTAGTGGCCGACTGCGCATGTTGCGCAATGATGAAAACATGGATGATTATGTGGCTGAAATCACGCCAGGCCCGGGCTCGCTGGTCGCGTTTAAAGTCACAGATAACTGCTGGCATGGTTATCCCAGTTTTGACGGCACCCGCCGTTCGATTCAAATCAACTTTCT